>SYID01000215.1 GCA_005798925.1 Verrucomicrobiota bacterium | reverse complement strand
GACTGGGCCGGTCGCTATAACGAGTACTTCAATAAGGCCGAGTTCAAGAACGCCCATGACCTGATCGCCGAAGGCAAGGCCCGTGCGGCTTCGTTCCTGAAGGGCGAGACCCCGTGGACCCGTCAGACAGGGCTGGTCGTCCGCGGCTACAAGTCGAAGATCGACGGCTCGGTCCAACCTTACGGCATGGTCATCCCGGACAACTACGCGGGTTCGCTGATGCGCTTGGACTTCTGGTGTCACGGTCGCGGCGAGACCTTGACCGAACTCGCCTTCCTCAGCGACCGCCGCAAGAACGTCGGTCAGCTCCCGGCCAACAACCGTCTGGTGCTCCATCTCTACGGACGTTACTGCTGCGCCAACAAGATGGCCGGCGAAGTCGACCTCTGGGAGGCCTACGCCCACGCCCGTAAGAGCTACAACATCGACGACGACCGCCTGTTCATCCGTGGCTTCTCCATGGGCGGCGCGGCGGTCTGGCAGTTCGGAGCCCACTACGCAGACCGCTGGTGCGGCATCAATCCCGGCGCCGGCTTCTCCGAGACCCCCGAATTCCTGAACGTCTTCCAGAACGAGGACGTCTCCAAGATCCCGTCCTGGCAGAAGACGCTGTGGGCCTGGTACAACGCCACCGACACCGCCATCAACTTCCGTAACGCGCCCACCGTCGCCTATAGCGGCGAGATCGACAAGCAGAAGCAGGCCGCCGACGTCATGGCCCGCGAGATGGGCAAGGTCGGCCTGGAACTCACCCACATCATCGGCCCCCAGACCGCGCACAAGATCCATCCCGACTCCATGGCCGAGATCGAACGCCGTCTGGCCGCCATCGCCGCGAGCGGCCGCGTGCGCACGCCGAAGGAGGTCTCCTTCGCCACCTACTTCCTCCGTTACGACCGCATGCACTGGGTCCAGGTCGACCGCATGGTCGAGCACTGGAAGCAGGCGCGCGTCGACGCCAAGCTGGTCGACGAACGCGCCATCGAAGTCAAGACCACCAACGTCGCCGGCCTGACGCTCGACTTCGCCCCGGGCGACGCCGTGCAGTCGCAGTTCGCCCCGACGGCCGTCACCATCGACGGCCACAAGGTCCTGACTTCGGTCAAGGCCGCCTCGGACCGTTCCTGGAAGGCCACCTTCGCCCGGGATCCCAAGAACGGCGAATGGACGCAGGTCGCCGCGCATTCCGAACAAGGCTCCGTCAAGCGCCACGGCCTGTCCGGCCCGATCGACGACGCGTTCCTGGACAGCTTCCTTTACGTCGCGCCCACCAGCCAGCCTTTCAACGCCAAGGTCGGCGGTTGGGCCAAGTCCGAGATGGAGCGCGGCGCCCGCGAATGGCGCCGCCAGTTCCGCGGCGACGCGCCGACGAAGACCGACGCGCAGGTCAAGGACGAGGACATCGCCAAGCACAACCTCATCCTCTGGGGTGATCCTGCATCGAACGCCGTCCTCGCCAAGATCGTCGCCAAGCTCCCGATCCAGTGGACCGCCGACAAGCTCGTCGTCGACGGCAAGGCCTATTCGTCCGCCGACCACGCGCCGATCCTCATCTACCCGAACCCGCTGAACCCCCAGAAGTACGTCGTGATCAACAGCAGCTTCACCTACCGAGAATACGACTATCTGAACAACGCCCGTCAGGTCGCCAAGCTGCCCGACTGGGCCGTCGTCGACCTCAAGGTCGCCCCGGACGCCCTCGCGCCGGGCGCCATTCCCGCCGCCGGCTTCTTCGACGAAGCCTGGCGGTTCCGCGCTTCCAAGTAATCACACTCACCCATCCCCATGGCCATCATCACCGAAAAAGACCTGCAGCCCACCTACGACGTGATCGTCGTCGGCTCCGGCGCGGGCGGCGGTCAGTCCGCCTACACGCTCACCATGAACGGCGTGAAGGTCCTCATGCTCGAGGCCGGTCGCAATTACGACCCGGTCACCGAGACCCCGATGTTCCAGTCCAAGGCCGACGCGCCCCTGCTCGGCATGGGCACGCGCGAGAAGCCCTTCGGGTTCCATGACGCGACCGTCGATGGCGGCTGGGAAGTCCCCGGCGAGCCTTATACCCAGGCCTCGACCGACCCTAAGCAGCGGTTCGACTGGTGGCGGGCCCGCATGCTGGGTGGACGCACGAACCACTGGGGACGTATCTCGCTCCGCAACGGACCTTACGACTTCAAGCCGTATTCCCGGGACGGCCTCGGCTTCGACTGGCCTTTCAGCTACGAAGACGTCGCGCCTTACTACGACAAGGTCGAGATGCTCGTCGGCGTCTACGGTTCCAACGAAGGTCTCGAGAACACCCCTGACTCACCGAACGGAACGCTGTTGCCGCCGCCCAAGGCCCGCGCCGGCGAACTCTACGTCAAGAAGCACGTCGCCAAGCTGGGCATCCCCGTGATCCCCATCCATCGCGCGATCCTTTCGACCCGTCAGGATCACGTGAACTTCCCGGCCCGCCTGCATCCGAACAATCCCAAGGCCCAGAAGATCATCGCCAAGGCCATGCAGGAGCGCGCCGCCTGCTTCTGGGCGACCGACTGCGGTCGCGGCTGTTCGATCAAGGCCAATTACCAGTCGACCACCGTGCACCTCCCGCCGGCGCTCGCGACCGGCAACCTCGACATCCTTTGCAACGCGCACGCCCGTGAGGTCACCGTCGGGGCCGACGGCAAGGCCAACGGCGTCATCTACATCGACAAGGTCACCGGCCAGGAGCGCGCCGTGAAGGGCCGGGCGGTCATCCTCGCCGCCAGCTCGGGCGAGACCGCCCGCATCCTCCTCAACTCGAAATCCAACCGCTTCCCGAACGGGCTCGCCAACGGCTCCGGGCTTGTCGGCAAGTACATCATGGACACCGTCGGCGGAAAGCTGGGCGGCAGCGTCCCGGCCTTCGAGAACCTCCCGGTGCACAACGAAGAAGGCGCCGGCACGCACGTCTACATCCCGTGGTGGCTGTACAAGGACGCCGGCAAGCTGGGCTTCGCGCGCGGCTATCACATCGAGTTTGGCACCGGCCGCCGCATGCCCGGCCTCGGCACGGGCGGCGCCGGTCCCGGCTACGGCAGGAGTTACAAGGACGAGGTCCGCCAGAAGTATGGCGCCGGCATCGGTTTCGCCGGCCGCGGCGAGATGATCCCCAACGAGAATTGCTTCTGCGAGCTCGACCCGACCGTGAAGGACAAGTGGGGCATCCCCGTCCTGCGCTTCCACTGGAAGTGGTCCGAACACGAGCTCAAGCAGGCCGCGCACATGGAGGCGACGTTCGCGATGATGATCGAAGCCATCGGCGGAAAGACGCGGAAGCCTGAGGCCGACGGCGCCAAGGCCATCGAGCCGGGCGGCTCGATCATCCACGAGGTCGGCGGAGCCATCATGGGCGCCGACGCCAAGAAGTCGGTCACCAACCAGTGGAACCAGTGCTGGGAGGTCCCGAACCTGCTCCTCAACGACGGCTCGGCGTTCTGCAGCAACGCCGACAAGAACCCCACGCTCACCATCATGGCGCTCGCGTGGCGCGCCACCGACCATCTCATCGAAGAGATGCGCAAGGGTAACCTCTGATGCCTACTAACATGGAAAACACTCCCGCAGACAATTCCGGCCAGATCGACCGCCGCCAGGCCCTCAAGTGGATCGGAGCCGCCGCCGCGGCCGCCGCGGCCTTCCCGCATGCGTCCGCCCAAGGCCGCCTGCAGCGTCAGCCCGACGCCCCGGCCGTCACGGGCGGCAAGCGCATCGGCTGGGACCCGGTCCTGAACAAGAACTACGTCCCGGGCGACCTTTGGCCGCTGACCCTCACCGCCAAGCAGCGCAAGGCCGCCGCCTCGTTGACCGACCTCATCCTGCCACCGGACAATCCCGGCGACAAGCTGCCCTCGCAGCTCGGCGTCCAGGACTTCGTCGACGAGTGGATCAGCTCTCCTTACGACGAGACCGCCAAGGACCGTCCGGTCATCACCGAAGGACTCGACTGGCTCGACGCCGAAGCCCGGCGCCGTTTCCAGAAGGACTTCGCCGAGCTCACAGAACCTCAGAAGTGCGCGATCGCCGACGACATCTGCGGCAAGACCCCCGTGAAGAAGGAGTTCAAGGCCGCCCAGAACTTCTTCAACCGTTTCCGATATCTCGCCGCGAGCGGTTATTACAGCACCCCGCAGGGCTGGAAGGACGTGGGCTACGTGGGCAACGTGCCGATGGTCGAATTCCCGGGACCCACGCCCGAGGCGTTGAAGCATCTCGGGTTGGCATAAGAAAGAGGCCGCGAGGGCGGAGGCTGGAAAGCCTCCGGTCTTTTTGTGTCCTTTTACGCCAGTCATCCCTTTCGGATCGGAACAAACGTTCGGACGGGTTGCCTAACCTGCAACCCCATGAAGCTTCCTGTCCCCGTCTTCGCCCTCTTAGCCGGCCTGCTCGGCCTGAGCGCGGCTCCGATCTCACTCTTCGACGGCAAGTCGCTCGCCGGTTGGGAAGGCGACTCCAAGGTCTGGCGCGTCGAGGACGGGGTCATCGTCGGAGGTTCGCTTCAAGGCAATCCGCGCAACGAGTTCCTCACGACCAAGCGAACCTTTTACAACTTCCGGCTTAAGCTCGAATACAAGCTCGTCGGGACCGAAGGCTTCGTGAACGGCGGCGTCCAGTTCCGCAGCCAACGCGCGACCAATCCGCCCAACGAGATGATCGGCTATCAGGCCGACATCGGGCATGGTCATACCGGCTCGCTCTACGACGAATCCCGCCGCAAGAAGTTCCTCGCCCGGGCCGGCAACGGGGTCGGTGGCTATGGAGTGAAGACTGACACCGAGATAGCCGAACTCGAGAAGAAGGGCGAATGGAATACGTATGAGGTCAGGGCCGAAGGACCCCGCATCATGATCTTCCTCAACGGCAAGGCGACCCTGGACTACACGGAGACCAATCCCTCCGTGGATGACGCCTACGGACTCATCGGCCTGCAGATTCACGGAAACTGCAAGGCGGAGATCCGCTTCCGGAACATCACCCTCGATCCGATGACCGAGGTTCCGGTCGTGACCAAGGGAGATGTGCTCAATCGTTTCGGCGATCCGAAGGCGGCCTGGGTCCCGCCGGCGCCGTTCAAGGATGGGAGGTTTTCGCTCGGGCAAGGCGAGGTCGTCGTATTCATCGGCCAGGAGAACCTCGTGCGCGAAGCCAAGTCGGGCGAGATCGAGTCCCGCCTCGCCACG
>SYID01000214.1 GCA_005798925.1 Verrucomicrobiota bacterium | reverse complement strand
CGCGCAGACGGCCGACATGCGCGAATTCCCCAGCACCCTACGACTCGGACCGAAGGGCGAGTTCGTGATCGCCAAAGGCGGCCAGGAAGCGACGACCATCGGCAAGCACAACGGCAGCGTCCTGCGCCTCTCCGCCGACGGACGCACCGCCACCCGCCTCGGCTATGGCCTCCGCCAGCCGAACATCTCCGTCCATCCGCGCACCGGTCTCGTCGTCTCGAGCGACCAACAGGGCCACTACATCCCGAGCACCCCGCTGCACATCATCGAAGGCGACCAGTTCTACGGCTTCCTCAGCGATAAGCTTCCGAAAGAAAGCTACCCGGCCCCGATCGCCGCTCCGCTTTCTTGGATTCCGCATGCGGTCAACGCCTCCGCCCTCTCGCAGGTCTGGTTGGTCGACGCCCAGATGGGTCCGCTCAACGACCAGATGGTGCAGATCTGCTTCAACCAGCCGGACCTCCTGCGCGTGCTCTGGAACCACCGCGGCGCCAAGCCCCAGGCCAGCGTCGTCAGCGTCGCCAAAGGCTTCGCCTCCCCGCCCCTCAACGGCTCCGTCAATCCCGTCGACGGACAGCTCTATGTCGCCGGCTTCCAGATCGCCGGCTGGGGCAACACCCTCGACACCCTGACGGGCATCGAACGCGTCCGCTACACCGGCGCGCCGTCGCTCACCCCGCGCGAGATCATCCCGACCGACCGCGGCATCCTGCTGCGCTTCGACGTCGCCCTCGATCCGGCCAAGGCCGCCAACCCGGAGAACTACTCGCTCGCGACCTGGCGCTACAAGCGGGCCCCTTCCTACGGCTCGGCCCAATACAAGGCCGACGGCAAGACCGGCAACGACTGGCTGACCGCCAGCAGCGCCTACCTTAGTCTGGACGGCAAGAGCGTCTTCATCGGCGTCCCCGGCCTGCAGCCGGTCGAGCAGCTCCGGATCGGCTGGGACCTCGCCTCCTCGGCCGGCGCCGAGATGCGCGCCAACGCTTACACCACCCCCTACGAGCTCACGAAGTTCGATCCGGTCGCCGAGGGCTTCGGTCCGATCGAAATCGACCTCACCCCGCGCGCCGCGGTCGCGAAGAAAGCCGAAGTCGTCTCCGCCCAGGAAGGCCAGCGCCTCGCCACCATGTTCGGCTGCGTCGCCTGCCACTCCGTCACTGACACCGCCATGAGCAACGTCGGGCCCAAGTGGAAGGGCCTCTTCGGGGCCAAGCGCGACTACGTCACCGACAAAGGCAAGAAAGGTTCGACGACCGTCGACGCGGCCTACCTGCGCGAATCGATCCTCGAACCCAACGCCAAGAAGCACGCCTCCTTCGTGAAGTCCGAGTTCGCCATGCCCAGCTTCGCCGGCGTCCTCACCGACGCCCAGGTCGACTCGCTGGTCCTCTACATCCGGACGCTGAAGTGAGCCTCCGGCGGAGATTGCTCGCAACTCCCGCCCTCCGGAGCTGTTAGATAGGCATGCCCATCCCGCGCATCCCCCTGCGCGCCCTGCTCTGCCTGACCTTCGCCTCGCTCTGCGCCGCCGACCGCAAGCCGAACTTTGTCTACGTCTTCACCGACGACCAGCGCTGGGACGCGCTCGGGGTCGTCCAGAAGGAACAGGGAGAGAAAGGCCGCTTCCCTTGGCTCAAGACACCGAACCTCGACCGCCTCGCCCACGAAGGTCTCCGCTTCCGCAACGCCTTCGTGGTGAACTCGCTCTGCGCCCCGTCGCGCGCATCGCTCGTCACGGGCCAATACGGCCACGTCAACGGCGTGACGAACAACCACACGCCTCACCCCGAAGGCAACCTCTCGGTCGCCGCCCTGCTCCGTCCCGCCGGCTATGTCTCGGGCTACTTCGGCAAATGGCACCACGGCAACCAGTCCGGCAAACGTCCGGGTTTCGACACGTCCGCGAGCTTCACCGGCCAAGGGGTCTACTTCGACTGCCCGATCGAGGTCGACGGCGTCAAGACCCCGAGCAAAGGCTTCGTCGACGACGTGACCACGGAGTATGCGGCGAACTTCATCAAGGCCAACAAGGACAGGCCTTTCCTGATGATCCTCGGCCTCAAGACCTGCCACGGGCCGTTCACGCCCCCGCCGCGTCATGAAAAGGCCTACGAAGGCGCGCTGGCCCGTAACGTGCCCAATTACGGCGTGCCCGCGATCTATGCGGCCGCGGGCCCGAAAGGCGCCAAGGGCAAGCAGACCGACGCCAAGGAGGTCCCGACCAACCTCGGCATGTTCCGCGGGATCAACGGGGTCGACGACAACGTGGGCAAGCTGCTCAAGACACTGGATGAGCTCGGACTGTCCGAGGATACGGTCTTCGTCTTCTCGAGCGACAACGGCTACTACCTCGGCGAGCACAACCTCGGCGACAAGCGCACGGCCTACGAGGAGGCGCTGCGCATCCCGATGCTGGTGCGCTACCCTCGCGCCGTGAAGGCCGGCCGGACCGACGACCGCATGGTCCTCAACGTCGATCCCGCCGCGACCTTCCTCGACCTGGCAGGCCAGCCGGTGCCCGCCGCCATGCACGGACGCAGCTGGAAGCCTCTCCTGGAAGGGAAGCCCGCCGATTGGCGCGAGAGCTTCTTCTACTGCTACTTCTTCGAAAAGGGATACGCCAACGTGCCGCTGACGACCGCCGTCCGCACCACCGACGCCAAGCTGATCAAATATCCGGGACACGACGAGTGGACCGAGGTCTTCGACCTCAAGACCGACCCCTACGAGCTGAAGAACCTCGCCGCCGACCCGGCCTACGCCGACCTGCGCAAGCAGCTCGAAGCGGAATACGAAAGGCAGGCCAAGGCCATCGCCTTCAAGATCCCCGACTTCGCCGATAAGCCCGGCGCCGAAGGCGAAGAGGGCGCCAAGAAGAAGGCCGGTAAAAAGAAAAAGGCCAAGTAAGCCGACGAAAACAGGTGGTTTTCTCCGCAAGGGCTGTCATCGTGCAGCCCTTGCCCATGTCCGCCCCGCTCGACCTCACCCGCGCGCCCGCTCACGACCCGCTGGAAATCTACCGCTTCCGCGACGGCCTTTACGCGGTCGACCTGATCGCCGCCGCGATCACGGAGTTCGACCTCTTCACGAAGCTTGCCGCCAAGCCTTCCGATCTCGCCACGGTCTGCCGCGACTTGGGTACGCACCGACGGCCGACCGACGTGATGCTGACGCTCTTCGCGGCCAACGGCTTCCTCGAATTGAAGAACGGATTCTACTCCGTCACTCCGCTCGGCCGAGAGCACCTCGTCAGCACTTCGGCCACCTTCCTCGGGCCCTACTACGCTTCCCTGAAGGACCGCCCGGTGGTGAAGGACTTCATCGTCATCCTGAAGACCGATAAGCCCGCCAACTGGGGCAGCTACAAGGACGAGAAGCCCTGGAGCGAAGCGATGCTCACCGATGCGTTCGCGACCAGCTTCACCGCTGCCATGGACTCGCGCGGCTTCACCCTAGGCCCCGCCATGGCCAAAGCTTCGCCGATCGGCACGCGCACCCGCCTGCTCGATATCGCGGGAGGCTCGGGCATCTATGCCTGCGCGCTCGTCGCCAATCACCCCAGGCTCACCGCCACGGTCTTCGAACGCGCCCCGGTCGACGGCATCACCCGCAAGATGATCGCCAAGCGCGGCTTCCAGGACCGGGTCGACGTCACGGCCGGCGACATGTTCACCGAGGCCCTGCCGGGCGGCTACGACGTCCACCTGTTCTCCAACGTCCTGCATGACTGGGACACCGATAAGGTGCGCTTCCTCCTGGCCGCCTCGGCCAAGGCCTTGCCCAAGGGCGGACTGCTGATCGTCCACGACGCCCACCTGAACGAAGATAAGACCGGCCCGGCCGCCGTGGCGGCCTACTCCGCCCTCCTGATGAGCGTCACCGAAGGCCGCTGCTACGGCACCGGCGAGATGCGCGAACTCCTGACCGAAGCCGGCTTCGGCGACGTCCGCCACCAAGACACCGCCTGCGACCGCAGCATCGTCACGGCGGTGAAAGGCTGATGAAAGATGGAAGATAAAGGATGCGCCCCCATACCCCTGCCGAGACACCTGATCTCAATCCCTCACCTTACCCCTCTGACTTTCATCATTCATCCACCATCTTTCATCATCCATCTTTCACACCCATGCGCCCCCTCCTCCTCGCCTTCTTCCTCGCCCTCGGCTGCTCGGCCGCCGAGCACCCCGAACTCGCCCGCGTGACCGCGGCGGACGACGCCCGCGTCGCGGCCATGCTGGCGCCGACGCGCGAGAAACTCGCCGCGGTGCTTTCGCCCGAACTGCGCTACGCGCACTCCAACGGGCAGGTGGACACCCGGGAGACCCTGATCGCCTCGCTGACGGACGGCTCCGCCACCTATGCCAAGTATGCCTATCAGGAGCGTAGCTTCACCTTCCCGGCTCCCGGCATCGCCCTGATGGCCGGACGGTTCGACGTGAAGGCCGTCGTCAAAGGCAACGCGGCCGAAAGCACCATCAGCTTCCTCGCCGTCTGGCGCCTCGAAAAGGGCGACTGGAAGTTCCTTGCCTGGCAATCCTGCAAGGTCCCGCCGGCGACGCCCGCCAAGTAAGGTTATCCTCGCAACCGGAGGGGGTTTGGACTGTCTCAAAGGCAACATGAACCCCCTGCTCGCTTCCGTCGTCGCCCTGACCTGGGGCGCGGTATCGCTCCTTGCCGCCGACCCGGCGACCAAGTCACCGGCGGCGCCCAAAGCCGGCGACCCGGAGTTCCGCAAATACCCTATCCCGATCGAACCCGACGAGAACGTCTCCTACGGTCCGCACCGCATGCAACGGATCTACTTCTGGCGCGCGAAGTCCGACCAGCCCACGCCCCTGCTTTTCTATATCCACGGCGGCGGCTGGTCCGGCGGCGACCGCTCGGTGGTCCGCAGCATGCTCAAGCCGGCCCTCGACGCCGGCATCTCCGTCGTGTCCGTGGAATACCGCACGATCAAGGATTCCACCGCCGACGGACTCGTCCCGCCGGTGAAAGGCCCGATGTTCGACTGCGCGCGCGCCCTGCAGTTCACCCGCAGCAAGGCCAAGGAGTGGAATCTCGACAAGACCAAGGTCGCCTTAGCCGGCGGCTCCGCCGGCGCCTGCACGAGCCTCTGGCTGGCCTTCCACGACGACCTGGCCGACCCGCAGAGCGCCGACCCGATCGCGCGCGAATCCACCCGCGTGACCTGCGCCGCAGTCTCCGGCGCCCAGACGACCCTCGACCCGCACCAGAT
>SYID01000213.1 GCA_005798925.1 Verrucomicrobiota bacterium | reverse complement strand
CGGTCGGGGCGGTGTAGAACACCGTGACCTTGTGGTCCTGGATGATCTTCCAGAAGCGCCCGAAGTCGGGCGCGTCGGGCGCGCCTTCGTACATCAGGACCGAGGAGCCGTTGAGGAGCGGCCCGTAGACCACGTAGGTGTGTCCCGTGACCCAGCCCACGTCGGCCGTGCACCAGAAGAGGTCGTCGCCGCGGAGGTCGAAGACGTACTTGTTGGTCGCGTAGGCGTGGACCATGTAGCCGCCCACGCTGTGCATGATGCCCGTGGGCTTGCCGGTGGAGCCGGAAGTGTAGAGCAGGAAGAGCATCTCGTTGGCCTCCTGTTGGACCGCCTCGCACTGGTCGGTGACCTGGGCGGCGGCTTCGTGGTACCAGACGTCGCGGCCGGCCTGCATGGCGCAGCCCGCGTCGGGCTTGCCCGGGTGGCGCTGGAGGACGAGCACGTGGGCGCAGGACGGGCAGTCCTTCACGCCTTCGTCGACCGTCTGCTTGAGCGGCAGGAACTTGCCGCGGCGGTAGCCGCCGTCCATCGTGATGACCGCCTTCGACTTCGCGTCGTTGACGCGGTCGCGGATGGACTCGGCGGAGAAGCCGCCGAAGACGACCGAGTGGACGATGCCGAGGCGGGCGCAGGCCAGGACGGCCATCGCGAGTTCGGGGACCATCGGCATGTAGATCGCGACCGTGTCGCCGCGTTTCAGGCCCAGGCCCTTGAGCACGTTGGCGAAGCGGCTGACTTCGGAGAGCAGCTGGCGGTAGGTGAGGCGGCGGACCTCGACGGCCTTGCCGTCGGCGGTGGGCTCGCCTTCGTACACGATCGCGACCTTGTCGCCGAGGCCCTTGGCGACCTGCGCGTCGAGGCAGTTGTAGGCGACGTTGGTCTTGCCGTCGACGAACCAGCGGAAGAACGGCTTCCTGGATTCGTCGACCACCTTCGACCACGGCTGGAACCAGGCGAGCTCCTTGGCCTCGTCGGCCCAGAAGCCGTCCGGGTCCTGGATCGAGCGCTTATAAAGCGCGTGGTAGCCGTCCATGCCCTTGACGCGGGCCTTGGCGACGAACGCGGCGCTGGGCGGGAACACCTGCTCGTTGGAGCCGAAGCCTTCGGCGCTGGCCTTCTTGACGTCGTCGATCTCTTCGTGGGCGTCGGAGTTCTGGGGGGTGTGGGCCATGGTTTTACGTTTGGAGCGAAGGATCAGGTAGATGGAGAAAGCCACCAGGATGGCGAGCGCGAGGACGAGCCAGGGGGAGTCCGTGATGTCAGGCTGGAGGGCGGGTGATTCCGCGAAAAGGGGCATAGGGGGCGGGGTCGGGAATATGAACCCGACGGGTCGCGGGAGGGCAACCAAAACGCAGGGGCGGTGAATAATTCGACCCGCCCCCCGAGGCTTTGTTGCCTAGAGTTCCGCGAGGAGTTCCGCGAAGCCGCCGACCACCCGCGGGCCCAGGCCTTCGAGCCGGGCGCGATGCTGATGGCCATGGGCGGCCAGGACGCAGTCCGCGCCCATGGCCGCGGCGGCTTCGGCGTCGTGGGACGTGTCGCCGACGTAGAGCACGTCGGCGGGCGCCACGCCCAGGTCGGCCAGATGGCGGCGGGCGCGCTCCTCCTTGCTGCCGGCGTGGATGTCGTCGCCGCCGCACGCCTTCCGGAACCGGCGGTCGAGCCCGTAATGGGCGAGCGTGGCGCCGAGCAGCCCGCGTTCGTAGGCCGAAAGCACCGAATGCGTCATCCCGGCGGCGCTGAGGCGCGCGAGGAGCGTCTCGGCGTGGTCATGCAGCCGGCATTCCGTCTTGCGGGCCTCGTAGGCCGCCATGAAGCGGACGGACATCGCGCGGAACGACGCCTCGTCCGGCGTGAAGCCGATGGCCTGGTAGACCTTGATCACGGGGAACTGGAAGATCTCGCGGTAGCGCACGGGATCGACGGGCGGGTGGCCGTCCTCGGCCAGCAGCCGGTTGAGCGACGCGCAGCACAGCCAGGTATCGTCGAGCAGGGTGCCGTTCCAGTCCCACACCACGTGCCGATAATCGCGGAGGGGCCTACGCATGGGCGGGCACGAGGCCGAAGGCCTCGACGTCGACGCCGGCGCAGCAGTGGGCGTGGTCGGGGGCGCGGCCCGCGATCGGGAAGCCGTCCCATTCCACGGGTTGCTCGCTCCATGCCGTCAGCTGCGCGAGGCTCAGCTGATAGGGCGCGTGGTGGACCTGGCCGCGCAGCAGCCGGCCGCCGCGGACGGAGAAGAAGTTGTAGCGCTCGGCGAGGTGGAACAGGCGCGTGCCCGGCTCGGCGGGCGCCGGCGGCGTGATCGCCTTCCAGGCGTAGCGGGCGGCGTGCGCGAAGCCTTCGCGCTGGCAGTCCATCGTCCAGCGGTCGCCGAAGGCCCGGTGGGTCACCGCGGCGTGGCGATAGGGGAGGCCGAAGAACGCCTGCGCGATGCGCACGGCCGGGCCGCGGTCGCAGTCGAGCGAAAGGAACCACACGCCCGGTTCGCCGGCGGCGTCGCGCACGTAGACGCGCACGTTGAGTTCGTTGAAGTGGGAGAGCCAGGGGACCGCAGGGAGGCCGGCGGGGCGCAGGTCGCGCATCCGGAAGCCCACCACCCCGAGGTAGGCCTCGCTGGCGAAGAGGTCGGGCGTCAGCCCGGGCGGCAGGAGCCTGGCGACCTCGGCCGGATCGCATCTCCAATGCAGGAAGAAGAGCTGGTCCCAGCGCTGGCGCAGCACCGGCCGGCGGTCGGGCCGGAGGCGGGCGGCGAGCAGGCGGCGGTCGGCTTCCATCGGCACACCATCCCGTGCCGCGCCGTCCGCGTCAAGCAGTCGGCTCACCTGCCGGGCGCGAACGGCGGCGCGGAGAGGTCGACCTGATACAGCACCTGGTTGTAATCCCAGCGCGGCGTCGGCTGCGCGTTGCCGGAGAAAGTGGTCACGTAGGTGCCCTCGAAGCAGATCATCGGGGAATCGGCGCGGAAGAATTCGGGATGCAACACGGGGTTGTAGAACGACATCCTGTCGTGCGAGGCCACCTTCCGCGCGTCGGTCCACGGACCGAACGGCCCGGACGCCGACGCCAGCCAGACCTCGCCGAGGAACGAAGAGGCCCCGCCATGTTCGGTGAAGACCGCCCACCAGCGTCGGCTCCATGGGTGCCAGGCGACGTGGCCGCGGTGGGCCTTGATCAGGCGGCCTTCGCGGGTCGTCGCGCCGGCGGGCGGGTCGACCGGCTCCCATCGCGAAGGGTCGCGCCAGGCCTCGTAGGTGGCCGGCACGCGCAGCTTCGGGAAGGTCTCGCCGAAGAGCATCCACTTGCGCCCGTCCGGATCGGTCCAGGGCGTCGCGTGGCCCTCGGGCAGCAAGGGCGGTGTCGGGCTCTGCGCGGAGCGGGTCCAGACCGTCGACAGGGGGCGGAAGCGGCTCGCGGCCGCGTCCCACTCCACCAAGTCCCAGCGGTAAGCCTCCATCCGGCCCTTCACCTTGACCGCGGCGGCCACCAGGTGCGGCTCGCCGCGCGCGTCGGGCAGCGTCACCGCGCCCCAGAGCCAGGTCGGGCCTTCGCCCGGCACTTCGGCCACGCCGACCGGGCGGAGCTCGCCGCTGCCGGCGTCGGTTCTCGTGAAGTAGGCGTAAGGCGGCCGCAGCGGCGGCCGCGCCGGCGGCGAGAAGCCTTCGGTCGTCGCGGCGGAGACGCCGAAGATGCCGAGCGGGTGATGCGCGAGGTTGGTGTCGCCCCAGAACCAGTGCAGCCGGCCGCCGAACTCCGCGGTCACCACGCTGTCCGCGCCGAACACGCCGCTCTCCCGCCAGTCGAGCTGTTCGCCCAGCTTCTGCGCTTCGGCGAAGAGTCCCGCGCCCGTGAGCCGGCCCAGCCGGCGCGCGACGATCGACCGGTCGACTTCGACGCGGGCCGTCGCGCCCGGCGCGGGCGTGAGCCGCACGCCGCGGTAGCCGAAGCCGTCCGCCGGCACGTCGTACCCATGGCCGTGGACCGCGAACCAGGTCGCGCGGCCCATCAGCTCGGGCAGGTCGCAGGCGATCAGGCCGGCGTTGTCGGAGACGAGGCGCACGCCGTGCGTCGTGCGGAGTTCGACCCCCGGCACGGGCCGGCCGTCACCGCGTTCCACGATCTCGATCCGGCAGGGCTCCGCCGCGACGGCCGTCGCGGCGAGCAGCAGGCCGGCGAGGGTCCGGAGGGCGGGGCGCATGACGGCAGTCTCGCGGTCCGGCGGGCGGCGTTCAAGCCCGCGCGGGGCTTTTCGCTTGGAGCGGAGGCCGGGCGGGCTTACCTGTGGGGCATGTTACCGGCAGCGCGCCAGCAGGAGCTCAAGGCCTTCGCCGGCCGGCTCGCCGACCTCGCCCGCGAGGTCCTGCTTCCGGCGCATGCCCGCGTCGAGACCGAGGTCGAGTTCAAGTCCGACGGCACGCCCGTGACCGTGGCGGACAAGGAAGCCGAGCGCCGCATGCGCGCGGCCATCCGGGCGGCCTATCCCGACCACGGCATCCTCGGCGAGGAGTTCGGCCCCGAGAACGTCGACGCCGAGTTCTGCTGGGTGCTCGATCCCATCGACGGCACCAAGTCGTTCCTTTCGCGCGTCCCGCTTTATGTCACCCTGATCGGCCTGCGGCACGAAGGCGAGCCGGCGCTCGGCCTCATCGACCAGCCCGTGCTGGGCGAGCGGATCGTCGGCGACAACCGCGTCTGCGAGCTCAACGGCCGGCCCGTGCGCGTCGCCGAGGCCGCCTTGAAGGACGCCGTGGTCGTCTCGACCGACCTCGACAACGTCCGCCGCCTGCACCGCGGCGCGCGCTGGCATCGGCTCGCCGACAGCGTCGCGCACGTGCGCACATGGGGCGACGGCTACGGCCATCTCCTCGTCGCGGCCGGGCGGGCGCACGTCGTCGCGGATCCGGTCATGAACCCGTGGGACCTCGTCCCCGTGCTGCCCGTCCTGCGCGGCGCCGGCGCGAAGGTCACCGCCTGGGACGGCGGCGACCCCGTCCGGGCCGGCAACATCATCGCGGCCGCGCCGGGGTTGCACGCCGAGGTCATGCGGACCTTGGCCGACTGACGCGGCCATGGCCCTCCCGTCCGCCACGCCCGGAGCCAGGCCGACGCGGCGGGCGTTCCTCGGCCTCCTCGCCGCGGGCGGCGTCTCGCCGCTGTAGGTCGGCGTACCCTGAGTCCATGTCCGACGACCGCACCGAGATCCTTGCCTGCGCCCAGCGCGCGCGTGACGCTGCCACTGTCCTGCGCGGG
>SYID01000212.1 GCA_005798925.1 Verrucomicrobiota bacterium | reverse complement strand
GGCGCCCATTACGGATTCCCCTTCCAGTTCTCCGACTGGTCACGTAAACCCTACCCGCATACGCCCGATGCCCCGACGGGACTCACGATCTCCCGCCCGTTCCGCAACCTCGGCCCCGACGGACTCGGCCCTGACGGCCCTACCGCCACCTTCACGCCGCAGTCCTCGCCTTCGGCGATCGTGGAACTCGGCGCAGATTGGCCCGCCCCGCTCGGCGGACAGCTGCTCGTCGCCCGCTTCGGCAACCTGATCGCCCAATCCGGGGGCTACGACGTGCTTCGCCTCAAGGTCGACTTCGAACGGCGGACGACCGACACCCACGCGGTGCTCCAACCGCTGGGCCGCCCGATCTCGTTGGTCAAACTGCCCGGCCATCGTCTGCTGATCGCCGAATACACGCGTGGCACGACCTTGGGCGCCGGCCTCAGCACCCCGGGCCGCCTGCTCATCCTCGAGCCGAAATAAGCTCAGGCGAGCCTGGTGAGCTTGAACGAGCGGTAGCTCATCTCGCCGCTCACGGCGTCGCGATGGAGCCGCGACCCTTTGACGCCGGCGAAGTCGAGGGCGAGTTTATGCAGGAAACGGGGCAAGGCCTGTCTTACCATGGCCTCGTAACGTGGCGTATTCAGTTCCATGCCGCGCACGACCTCGGGATTGATGAGGCGCATCTCGTCCAGACGCAGGCGCGGATGCTTCGCCAACGCCGTGACCCACTCCTCCACCCCGCTCCGATAACGCAGGTCTGCGTGCGCGAACCTCCCACCCGGCCTGAGCACGCGCGCGACTTCATCGAGGAAGCCCGGGAAATCAGGATAACAGTGCGACGCCTCCACGTTGAGGACCACGTCGAAACTGCCGTCCGCGAACGGAAGCTTCTGCGCGTCGCCGACCTGGAAACGCAGGCCTTCGACCTGATGCCGTCGCTGGCAGTGGCGGATACCTTCGGGATTAAGGTCCAATCCGACGTATTCGGCCGGGCGATAAGTCCGGGCGAAATAGGACGCCCCGCCGCCATGCCCGCAACTGACCTCAAGCAGGCGCAGGCCTCGCAAGGCGATGTCACCGCGGACATGCTCATAGAGCTGGATATTCGGGCGATTCGGTTCGTCGGCGGCGGATAACGACAAAGGCACGCCGTCCGGATCCTCGAAGGCGTAATTCAGGAAGTCGATGCCTTGGGCCCGGACGCGTCGGGTGAAGAAGGGATACCACCAGGCCCAGAGCTTCTGCCGGAGCTTCGGGCGGACGAGGATCTCTTCGATGAGTCCCATCAGGACCAGACTCCTTGTTCGACCAAAGCCTTGGTCGCGGCTTCCGACCAACCCCGATTCGCCACGGGGTTCGCCGGGCTCGGGTGCGGGACCTTGGCATACTTGACCAGCAGTCCGTCCAAAGCCTCCCGCGCGCGCGTCTCGGCATATCCGCCGACGCCGACGACGGTGCTCACGCCGAGCGTCTCGACGAAGACGCGCAGCAACCTGTCGCATTCCTTGTTCACCGGCGCCATGACCTCATTCGGGAGTTCTTCCGGGATGACGTTACGGCCCTGCTTGGTGTTCTCCAGGAACAGCAACGGACAGTAGTTATGGACGAGATGGTCGGCGAAGAAAGCTTCGGGCTTCCCGAAACGTTCCATGAAGAGACCCCACAGCCGGCGACCGCTGACCTCCGAGCGGTGACAGGCAAAACCGGTCACCCTCTTGCCCGGGTGCTCCTTCTCCGGACGCCCGACCGGCATCTCCAGCCCCATCCAATCCCGGACGGCAGCGATCTCCCCGAACGGGACGCCGGTCTGGGCCATCCCGAAGGGACCCGGATTCATGCCCAGGAAGAGCACCTTCTTCGGCCCGGAAGCCGCATAGCGACGCAGATAGGCCTCATGCGAAGCCCAGGCATAGTCCAACGGCTGGTAGACGAAGTCAGCGGGCGCAGGAAAGGCGCGTCCGGCCAAGGCCTTCCGTAACGCGATCGTCGCTCGGATGACGGGTTCGGCGGACATGACTTCAGACAAGCCGCCGCTGCCTCCGTGGCGAGCCGGAAGGGTTCTTCCGGGGTGAGATTTCCCCTTGCGCTTCCCCCCGCAGGATAAAAAGTCCACCTCCCTACCGACGTGAGCAAACCGCAGCCCTGGACGACCAAAGACGCCGAAGAATACTACGGCTTCAAACGATGGGGAGGTAACAACTTCTCCGTGGACCCTCAGGGTCACCTCTGCGTGCACCCGAAAGGCGACCACCGGAAGATCCGCATCACGGACATCGTCAAGGAGGTCGAAGCCTCCGGCCTGAAGCCGCCTCTCACGATCCGCGTCCAGGACCTGCTCCGCAACCGCGTGACGCAGATCAACGAGGCCTTCCGCAGCGCCATCAAGGAAGAGGATTATGACGGCCGCTACCGCGGCGTCTTCCCGATCAAGGTCAACCAGCTCCGCGAGGTCGTCGAGGAGATCCTCGACGCCGGCGAAGAATACGATTTCGGCCTCGAAGCCGGCTCCAAGCCCGAGCTCATCATCGCCCTCGCGCTCCTCGAGAACCGCAAGGCCCTCCTCATCTGCAACGGCTACAAGGACGAGGAATACATCGAGCTCGCCCTCATGGGCCGCCGCCTCGGCAAGCAGACGATCATCGTCGTCGAACAGCTCTCCGAGATCGACGCCATCATCCGCATCGCCCGCCGCATGGGCGTCCAGCCCCATATCGGGCTGCGCGTGAAGCTCACCACGGCCGGCGAAGGCAAGTGGGCCGACAGCACCGGGGAGAACGCCAAGTTCGGCCTCACGGCCTCCGAGATCGTCGAGGTCTCCCAGCGTCTCGCCAAGGCGAAGATGAAGGACTCCCTCCGCCTCGTCCACTTCCACATCGGC
>SYID01000211.1 GCA_005798925.1 Verrucomicrobiota bacterium | reverse complement strand
GCCTCATCAGCTTCTTCCGCTGTGCGTCGTCCAGTTCAATCGCTGTTGCCTTTCGCATCGCCGCCTCCCAAATGCACCAGATACATCTTGGACTCGGCAGATGATAAATCGCTCTATTAATTATGAAGCACTACACTAGCGACTGAAACATCTTGACAAGGAAAGCCTCCACACCAAACATCTGCGCTCGGAATACTGTCGGCGGTCACCTTCAGGATATCGCCAACGCATGGGGTTTTAGGCCAATGACGTTGAAGCACGCTATTGCAGTACCGCTGGATTTCACAGTGAAACGCCGGCCGGATTCCTGCGCGTTGAAAGCCAAGTTCGAAACCGCCGATACCGGCAAAAAACGAGTTGACGGTCAGCTTGGATTTTGAGCGGCCAGCCATTCCATTCTTTCTGGCCGTTTCGCGTGCTTTGTCTGCTTTTGTCATGAGAAATTCAACTGGTGGCTATGCGCCGATCGCTGCGCAACATGCAAATTTAGAGGCGCGTGTAACGCCTCCGCGGAAATGCGTCGTTGGGCGCTCAAGGCTCCTGAACGTCGAGATCACGACAGATTTTCCTCGCGAGAAAATCGTTTATCTCGCGATGACGGGGGATCGCAGTAGACTTCTGAGCAGCGCGGTTGACAAATACAGAATGCCTACCGCCCTCTCTAAGCAGAACGCAGCCAAACTGCCGAAGGTGACGAAGAAGGTCGTCGTGCTTCATGCCGCCGACAGCAGCATTCTTTCGCGAATGACGTCTTTTCCGAGAATCATCTCTTCGGCAAGCGCACGGTTGGCTTCAAGAACCAGGTCTACTGCCTCAGTGAGGTTCACCCGGGCTTCTTCGAGCGTGGCGCCTTGCGTATTGGCACCTGGAAGTTCTTCCACAAAACCGACATAGCCTTCGGCAACTTTCTGGAACACGGCGGTGAGATGCATGGCGCTTTCTTTACGTTGATCCTGAAATAGCAGTATAGCCCGGACGTTTTTCGCGATGCCAGACGACAGCTGCCGGACTCGCCTCCGTCACATTCCGGCCGATGTCTGGCGCAGCTCCGCTTGCAGGTTAGCGGTAAAAATCCCGTTACACTGGGCCACCCCAATAAAGCGCAGGAAGGGCAATCGACATATCGAATCATCGAGCCAATCTGATACGCTAAACCCATACGTGGTGTCAGAGCAAGAAATGTCTAAGACCCGCTCCCACCAACGGTTTCCGGATAGCCTCCATGGGAAAGTCACATTACGGAATCACACGGCTAAAGAAGGCGAAGGCGGCCTGGTGCTGGAATGTGGTCTTGAGCCGGCGCGGAAAGACCTTCAGCAAGGCGTTTTACGATGATTCGCTTGGCGGCAAAGCCGCCGCGCTGCGCGCCGCCATTGCGTGGCGCGACGAAGTGGCGCGCACCGAGATTCTGACCTTTCGCGATTTTCACGAGCAAGCACGCTCCAACAACACCAGCGGGGTTCCCGGTGTGTGTATGGTCAAGAGCGCTGCCCAGCCCGAGGGCGCGTGGCAGGCAATGATCAAGCCGGAAGGAAAGCGCAAGATGACGCGGAGTTTCTCCATCAAGAAGTTCGGCAAACGAGCCGCATTCAATCTTGCGGTGGCAGCCCGCAAGGACATGCTTGACGCACTGACGCCCCGCCCGTATCTTCACAGCGCCACAGCAAAGCGAATCGCACGAAAGTAGCCTTACAGTACCCACTCCACCGCAACCCCGAAAGGCCACCATGAACACGACCAGCCCCTCGCGCCGTACCCTGCTGCGTTCCCTGCTCGCCTTGACGTGCGTGGCGCCGCTGGCCCATGCGCAAGCGCCCTACCCGAACCGCCCGATCCGCTTCATCGCGCCGTTTCCGCCGGGTGGCACCAGCGATGTGCTGGCGCGCCTGCTGGCGCAGAAGTTATCGGAGCTGCTCGGCCAAACCGTGGCGGTGGACAACCGTGCCGGGGCCAGCGGCAACATCGGGCACGAGGCAGCCGCCAAGGCTGCACCCGATGGCTACACGATCCTGCTTTCCAACAGCAGCACGGTGGTGACCAACCCGCACCTGTTCAAGAAGATGCCGTTTGATCCGGTGGGGGACTTCGCGCCGATTTCGATGGTGGCATCGGCAGGCCAGGTGCTCGTGGTGCATCCGTCAGTTGCCGCCACCAATCTTGCCGAAGTGACGGCATTGGCGAAGGCCAACCCCGACAAGCTCAATTTCGGCTCGGGCGGCAAGGGCATTCAATCGCACATCAGCGGCGAAATGTACAAAAGCGCCGTCGGTGTGGACATCGTCCATATTCCCTACAAGGGCACGATCCAGGCCGTGACGGACCTTGTCGCCGGGCAGATCCAGATGGTGTTTTCGGACATGGTGCCCGCAATGCCGCAGATCAAGGCGGGGAAACTGCGCCCCATCGCCGTTACCAGCATACAGCGCTCTGCCGCACTGCCGGATGTGCCGACAATGATTGAAGCCGGCATTCCCGGGTTTGATTCCGGCGTATGGTGGTCGATCGTTGCACCCAAAGGCACGCCACCGGAGATGATCAATCGCATCAATGCGGAACTGGCCAAGGTGATGCAAATGCCGGACGTGCGCGAAACCTATGCCAAGCTCGGTGTGACGACGCAACACAGCACGCCTGCCAGGGTGATTGAAACAATCCGCGCCGAATCGCCTGTCATGGCGCGCATCCTGAAAGCGGCAGGCGTCGAGGCGGAGTAGCCGGTCGGCCAAACCGACACCACGGCACACCGGGCCCCTTTGAAGCGGCAAGCCAGCGACCGCCCCCTTCACTATTTGGCAGCGGGTGGCTTCGTCGCGGCAGACTGCGGTGCCGACTCCAGCACCTGGAAGAACACCTCGTTGTCCTTGACCATGCCCAACTCGAAGCGCGCACGCTCTTCAATGGCTTCCAGGCCGTTCTTCAGGTCCTTGACTTCAGCTTCCAGGCCGCTGTTGCGGCGCTTGAGATCGTCATTGGTTTTCTTTTGTGCCACCACCTGCCGGTCCAGGTCCCAGGCGCGCACCCAGCCGCCTTTGCCGAACCACAGGGGATACTGAATCAGAACCAGGAGCCCTGCAAACACCAGGGTGAGGGCGCGGCTCATTGCGAGGCGGGCTCCGGCGGGATCAGCGCAGGTTGTAGAACGCGTCGCGTCCGGGATAGCTCACCACGTCACCGAGATCTTCCTCGATGCGCAGGAGCTGGTTGTATTTAGCCACGCGGTCAGAGCGGCAGAGGGAGCCGGTCTTGATCTGGCCGGCGTTGAGGCCGACGGCGATGTCCGCGATGGTGGCGTCTTCCGTCTCACCCGAGCGGTGCGAGATGATGGCGGAGTAACCGGCGCGCTGGGCCATGGCGACGGCGTCGAAGGTCTCGGTGAGGGACCCGATTTGGTTCACCTTCACGAGGATCGAGTTGGCGGTTTCGGTCTTGATGCCGCGGGAGAGGAACTCGGTGTTGGTGACGAAGAGGTCATCACCGACCAGCTGGGTGTTGGCGCCCATGGCGTCGGTGGCGGACTTCCAACCCTTCCAATCGGCCTCGGAGAAGCCGTCTTCGATCGAGACGATCGGGTAGCGCTTCTGGAGGTCCTGGTAGAACTTCACCATCTCCGCCGACTTGCGCTGGGACTTGTCGGACTTGTGGAAGGTGTACTTGCCGGTCTTCTCGTCGAAGAACTCGGAAGCGGCGACGTCGAGGGCGAGGAAGACTTCCTTGCCGAGCTTGTAACCGGAGGCCTTGACGGCCGCCGAGATGGCTTCGAGGGCGGCCTCGTTGGAGGCGACCTTCGGGGCGAAACCGCCTTCGTCGCCGACGGAGGTGGAGAGACCCTGGGCCTTCAGCACCTTCTTGAGGGCGTGGAAGATCTCGGTGCCCATGCGGAGGGCTTCGCTGAAGGACTTGGCGCCGGAGGGCACCACCATGAATTCCTGGATGTCGACCGGGGCGTCGGAGTGGGCGCCGCCGTTCATGATGTTCATGAGCGGGATCGGGAGGACCTTGGCGTTCGGGCCGCCGATGTAGCGGTAGAGGGGCTGGCCGAGGGCGGCCGCGGAGGCGTGGGCGGCGGCCATCGAGACGCCGAGGATGGCGTTGGCGCCGAGCTTGCTCTTGTTCTTCGTGCCATCGAGGCCGATCATCGCGGTGTCGATGCCGATCTGGTCCTGCGCGTCGTGACCGACGAGGAGGGAGGCGATGGCTTCGTTCACGTTCTCGACGGCCTTGAGCACGCCCTTGCCGTTGTAGCGCTTCTTCGGGTCGACGCCTTTGCCGAAGGCCTTGGCGCTCACGTCGGCGTCGCGCAGCTCATGGGCCTCGTAGGTGCCGGTCGAGGCGCCGGACGGGACGGCCGCGCGGCCGCGCACGCCGGAGGCGAGGACGACATCGACTTCGATGGTGGGATTGCCGCGGGAGTCGAGGATCTCGCGGGCTTTGATATCGACGATTTGGGTGCTGCTCATGATGGAAAATGAAGTCCCATAGGGGTAGGGACAAGGGACGGGGATGAGCGAGAAAAAAGGTGACGCCCCCGACGGATGCCGCCGCGGCCGCCCCGAAAAACAAGAGCCCCGGCTGGGTTGGCCAGGCCGGGGCTTCGAAGTGGTGGGAGTAGATGGACTTGAACCATCGACCTCCTGAATGTCAATCAGGCGCTCTAACCAACTGAGCTATACCCCCAAGAAAGAGGAAGGGGAACAAAGGGAGCGGATCGTCCGCTGGCAAGCCTTCAATGCACGTCCCCGAGATAGGTGGCCGAACCGTCCCGCAAGGCCTTGGCGATGACCTCGCCCAAGCCCTTGGGAGAAAGGGGGTAATCCGCCAGACGAGCCAGCGGCAGCCACTCGAAGCCCACCTGGCGGCGGTCGCGCTCCCTCCCCTCCCCGATGGGCGTCAGATCATCGCACAGGCAATGGAAGACCGCCTCGACCTGATGGAAGTGGCCGTGGATGCGATGCATGGCATGGTTCTTGCCGACATACTCGCGGAGATACAGCAGGCCTTGCGGGACGACCTTGAGGCCGAGTTCCTCGAGGACCTCGCGGCGCACGGTATCCCGCAAGGTCTCGCCGTGGTTCTGCCCGCCGCCCGGCAGCACCAGGAACTCTCCTTCCTCGGTGCGGATGCGCACCGCGAGGATGTCCGCTCCGCGCAGGATGACGGCGCGCGCCGCCGTCCGGACCCCGGAAGAGATACTGCCAGGCTGAGGACGACGGGAAGCGGACACGCGACGACACTACCCGGCGAGACCGGACAGTGAAGCCGTAAAGCGCGGCGTCCTCAGGACATCAGCTTCTCGTCGATCTCCTGGTTGCCATGGACGGCCTTCACGTCGTCCAAGGCTTCAAGGGCGTCGATGAGTTCCAGGACCTGCTTGGCCACGGCGGCGTCGCCCACGGGGACCGGGATGCTCGAGATATAAGCCAGTTCGGCGGACTCCGGCTTGATGGATTTCTCCTGCAAGGCCTTGGAGACGGCGTCGAAGGCCGCGATCGGGGAAAGCACCTCGAAGTGGTCGCCGTGGTTGACCACGTCTTCGGCGCCGGCCTCGAGGACAAGCTCCATCAGGGCGTCTTCGCCGATCTGGGCGGCGCCGATGAGGAACTGGCCCTTCTTCTGGAAACTGTGGGAGACCGCGCCCGTCTGGGCCATGTTGCCTCCGTTGTCGTTGAAAGCCTGGCGGACTTCGGCCGCGGCGCGGTTCTTGTTGTCGGTCGTGACCTCGACGATGAGGCCGACGCCGCCGGGTGCGTAGCCCTCGTAGACGATCTCCTCGTAGGTCACCCCGGGGATCTCGCCGGTGCCCTTCTGCACCGCGCGCTTGATGTTGTCCGAGGGCATGTTGGCCGCGCGGGCCTTGTCCATCAGCGTGCGCAGGCGCGCATTGGACTCGGGGTTGCCTCCGCCGGCGCGGGCCGCGAGGGTGATCTCCTTCGCGAGGACGGAGAAGATCTTGCCGCGTTTGGCGTCGATGACGGCCTTATGCCGCTTGGTCGTGTGCCATTTGCTATGACCAGACATGGGGGATGGGGTTGAAAATCAGCCTTTGGCCTTCTTCGTGACCGGAGCGATCACTTCGACCTCCGGTTCGTCCTTGGTAAGCCATGTCTGCAGGATGGTCAACAGGTTCTGGACCGTCATGTAGAGCGTCAGGGCGGCGGGCATCGGGTAGCAGATGACCGGGAAAAGCAGGGTCATCATCAGGAAGATGGTCTTCTGCGAGCTGTCCGCGGAAGGCTGCGGGGTCATGCGCATCGACTGCCACATGGTCAGGCCCATCAGGATCGGCAGCACGTTCACCGGGAAACCGCCGACCTGGAAGACCGTGTCCGGCGCCGAGAGGTCGGCGATCCACAGGAAGGAATGGAGGCGGAGCTCGACCGTGGTCTGGAACGCCGTGTAGAGGCCGAAGAAGATCGGCATCTGGATGAGGATGGGCAGGCAGCCGGCGAACGGGTTGATCTTGTTCTCGGTGTAGAGCTTCATGAGCTCCTTCTGCATCTTCTCCGGGTTGTCCTTGTGCTTCTCGCGGATGTCCTGCATCGGCTTGGCGAACTTCTGCATCTTCTTCGCCGCCTTCATCTGGATCGAAGTCAGCGGCCAGGTGACGACCTTGATCAGGCAGGTCAGCAGCACGATGGCCCAACCCCACGACCACGCGCCGCTCCACTCGAGCAGCCAGTGCACGCCGCCCAGGATGGCGAGGAGCAGCTTGCAGATGGCGCCGAAGGAGATGAAGCCGAGGAGCTTCGAGAACTGCAGCACGGCGACCTGGCCGTCCGGCAGGGCGGCGACGCGGGCGTATTCCTTGGGGCCGACGAAGAACTCGCCCGTAAGCGTGCGGGAAAGGTCGGCGGCGGGGACGGACTCCCAGGAGGCGAAAGCCTGCAGGCCGCGCTTGCCGTGCTCCAAGGCCACGGGAAGGACCATGACCTCGGTGCGGGCGCCGCGGGCGGCGGCGTCGGCGGGGCGCACGATGGAGGCGAAGAACTGGTTGCCCGAGGCCACCCAGAGCAGCGGCTTGGCGACGGACGCCACGGCGTGGTCGGCCTGGGCCTTGTGGGCGCCGAGACCGAAGAAGCCGCTGGAGTCCGTGAAGACATCGAGGCCGACGCGGGTCAGGTCTTCGCCGTCGTAAGCGAGCACGGACAGGAATTGGTTGGCGGAATCGCCTTCGGTCGGCTGCCAGCAGCCGGTGGAGACCCAGACGGAAGCCGCCGGCTTGCCGGGCGGAGGAATGATCTTGGTCGAGAAGCCGAGCGCATACGGCTCGACGGCGTCGGCGGCCTTGACCGTGCCGAGCGAGAAGACGCGTTCGATCCGGGTGCCGTCGGCGAGCGCGCCGGCCAGCGTGAGCTTATCCGTCGAAGCGCCCGGCAGGACGACGAATTCGGAGAGCACGGACTCGAGCTTGCCGCTCAAAGGGTTCTTCACCGCGAGGGCGAGGGCCGCCTCGTCGTTGCCCGCGTTGAAGACGACGACATCCTTCTTGGCGACGTCGGCGAACTCCTTCTTGAGCTCGATCCGGGCGATCGCGCCGCCACGGCTGGTGAGCGTGAGCCTGAGGTGATCGCTTTCCAGGACGAAGAACTTGGCGTCGGCCCGGTCGACGGGCTTGGCCGACTGCGCCGAAGCGGGCAGCACGGTCGCCGGCTTGGCCGTCAGGACAGGCAGGGGCGCCGGAGCCGGAGCCGAGGCCGGGGAGGCGGCGACGGGCGCCGGAGCCGGTTTGGTGAGGAAGAAGACGGCGAAGGCGGCCACGATGCAGCCCATGCCGAGAAGGAAGTTCTTGCGATCCATGGAAAAGAGAGGGTTTGGCGTAGGGGCGTGCCCGCCAAGGCGCAAGGCACAAGGCAATCCGGGTGCTCAAACCGGGCATTTCAAGCCCCACCCCTCCCCTGCCCGTCCGGCATCAGGAACCTGGCTTGGTCGCCGGCAGCTTCGCCAATTCGGCGGGGACGGCGTCCGCGGCGTACGTGGGGAAATTCAGCTCCAAGAGGGCCAGGAAAGGCACGCTGAACTTGGTCTGCCCGGCGGAGCGGTCGACCAAGGACGCCACGGCGACCGGCGTGGCGCCCGCGGCCCGGAGGATGTCGAGGCATTCCTGGGCTCGGCCGCCGCGGGTGACGACGTCTTCGGCGACGAGCACGCGCTCGCCCGGGCGGAAGGTGAAATTACGACGCATCACGAGCTTATCGTTCTCCTTTTCCGCGAAGACGAACCTCACGCCGAGCTGCCGGGCGATCTCTTGCCCGACCACGAGTCCGCCCATCGCCGGAGCGAGGACGGTGTCGCAAGGATGCGCCGCGAGCTTGGGACGAAGCAGCTCGATGAGGCGGGTGACCTTGTCCATGTGCTGGCAGACCTGGGCGCACTGGAAGAAATGACCGCTGTGCAGGCCGGACCGGAGGACGAAGTGCCCGGTGAGGAGGGCCTTGGAGTCGCGGAAAATCTGGAGGACTTCGTCTTGGGTCGGGCTCATGCTGTCCATGGGATAAGGTGAAATAGGTCCGCTGGGCGAGGCGATATCGCCCCCTCGCAAAAGGTTCGCCCTCCTCCGCGGGAGGCTTAGAACCGAGCCCCGTCCCATGGAAACCGCCCCCCCTCGTCCCTCGTCGCAAGCCAAGGCCTGGATCATCCTCGTCGCCGGCTTCCTGATGGTCGCGCCCTTCGTCGTCCTGGCCGTCCGCCAGACGGAGCCGCCCCGTCCCGCCGGTCCTTCCACCGCCGGCATGGTCTGGATTCCCGGCGGCGAGTTCACCATGGGCACCAGCAAGGCCGACGAGAAGCATGCCGAGGAAGCGCCCGGCCACGCCGTCGTCGTCAAAGGCTTCTGGATGGACGTCACCGAGGTGACCAACGCCCAGTTCCAGGCCTTCGTCGACGCGACCCAATACGTCACCGACGCCGAGAAGGACCTCGACCCGCGGCAGTTCCCCCAGGCCCCCCCGGAAATGCTCAAGGGCGGCGCCCTCCTCTTCAGGAAAGTCTCCGGCGTGAACCCCTTCCAATGCGGCGGCGCCGACCTCCCCTGGTGGAAATTCACCGCCGGCGCCAACTGGCGTCAGCCGGAAGGCCCGGGCTCCTCGATCAAGGAGCGGAGGGACCATCCCGTGCTCTGCCTCACCTACAAGGACGTCCAGGCATACGCCAAGTGGGCCGGCAAGCGGTTGCCGACCGAGGCCGAATGGGAG
>SYID01000210.1 GCA_005798925.1 Verrucomicrobiota bacterium | reverse complement strand
CGCGGTTCTCATGGGCGCCTTCGATGAGCCCCGGGATGTCGGCCATCACGATGCGGTCGAAGCGGTCGGCGTAGTCGATCACGCCCACGTTGACGTGCAGGGTCGTGAACGGATACGGCGCCATCTTCGGGCGGGCGGCCGTGAGCAGGTTGGTCAGGGTCGACTTCCCCGCGTTCGGGTAGCCCACGAGGCCGATGTCGGCGATCGTCTTGAGCACGATGCGGAAATTGCCTTCTTCGCCCGGATAGCCCGGCGTCGTGCGACGCGGGGCCTGGTTGACCGAGCTCTTGAAGTTCATGTTACCGAGGCCGCCCTTGCCGCCCGCCAGGAGCACCACGCGTTCGCCATGCTCGGTGAGCTCGGCCACGAGGCGATGGGTGCCCTCTTCGAGGACCTGCGTGCCCGGAGGCACCGGCAGGATCAGGTCGGCGCCGTCGGGACCGGCGCACTGGCGGCCCATGCCGGGGGCCCCGTTGCGCGCGCGACGGTGCGGCTGCCAGCGATAAGCCTGCAGGTCGCCTTCGTTGCGGTCGCAGACGAGGATGACGTCGCCGCCCTTGCCGCCGTTGCCGCCGTCGGGTCCGCCCTTCGGGATGAACTTCTCACGACGGAAGCTGACGCAGCCGTGGCCGCCGTCACCGGACTTCAGTACAACCTTGGCTTCGTCGATAAACATTTGCCCCTAAGGTAGGGCGTCCCCGGGCCTCAGGGCGAGGAGGAAAGGCGGCGGCTCAGCGTTCGAGCCCGCGGGAACGGCGCAGCCAGCCCTCGATCGGGGAGAAGAAGATGAGGTCGGCCAGGAGTCCCACGATCATCACCACGGCCATCACGCCCATGACCTGGTCCATGCGGAGCAGCTCGCGGCCGGCGTTGAGGAGCGAGCCCAGGCCGAAGCCTCCGATGATCACGACGAAGATCTCGGCGGCCATGAGCGAGCGCCAGGCGAAGGCCCAGCCCTGCTTCATGCCGCTGAGCACGCCCGGGAGCGCGGCCGGGAAGATGACGCGGGACCAGAGGTGCCAGCCGTTGGAACCCATCGTCTGGGCGGCGCGGAGGTAGAGCGGCGGCACGTTGAGCACCGATTCCTGGACGGCGAGGACCACCGCCCAAAGCGTGCCCATCACGACGACGAAGAGCACGGCCTCCTCGCGGATGCCGAACCAGAGGAGCGCGAGCGGCACCCAGCAGACGGACGGCAGGGTCTGCAGACCGAGCGCGAGGACGCCGAGCGTGTCGCGGACCCAGCGCACGCGGGCGCAGAGCGCGCCGAGCGGGACGCCGAGGGCGGCGCCGATGGCGAAGCCGACGATCAGGCGACGCATCGTCACCCACGTGGCCTCGAGGAGCTCACCGCTGAGCAACGACTCCCAGAACCATGCGAGGACGTGGGACGGGGCCGGGAAGAGGACTTCACTGACGCGGCCGCTGCGGACAAACCATTCCCATCCCCCGAGGATGAGCAGGGCGACGAAGGTCGGGATGACCGGGCGAGGAAGCTTCGAGGCCATGGTCACTTGGCGAGATGGGAAGACAGCGCCGCGGTGACCTCGGAGGCGAGGGCGGCGAGGGCCGGGTCGTTCATGCGACGCGGGCGCGGCAGGTTCACGTCGAACACCTGCTGGACACGGCCGGGATTGGGCGAAAAGAGCACGACGCGGTCGCCGAGGCAGACGGCCTCGCGGATGTTGTGCGTCACGAGGACGATGGTCTTCTTGCGCTTCGTGAAGATTTCCTGGATGTCCCCGTAGAGCTGCTCGCGGGTGAGCGCATCGAGGGCCGAGAAAGGCTCGTCCATCAGCAGGACGCGAGGATTCGGGGCGAGCGAACGGGCGAGGGCCACGCGCTGGCGCATGCCGCCGGAAAGCTCATGCGGCCGGGCCTTCTCCTTGTTCCCGAGCCCGACGAGGTTGAGGTAGTAACGCGCTGATTCCAGACGCTCGGCCTCGGTGAGGTCAGGCTTGAGACGCAGGCCGAAGAGCACGTTCTCCAGGACGTTGAGCCAAGGGAAGAGCGCGTCCTGCTGGAACATCACCAGGCGGTCCCGGCCGGGGGCTTCGACCGGCTGTTCGCCAAGCCTGATCGAGCCTTCGTCGGTATGCTCGAGGCCAGCGAGAAGGCTGAGGAGGGTCGACTTGCCGCAACCGGAAGGTCCGACGATGGCCAGGAACTCCCCTTCCCTTACGTCCAAAGTGATGTCCTCCAACGCGGTGACCCGACCCGACGCTCCGTCGAAACGCTTGGTCACGTTACGCAGAGTAAGAGCCGCGTTGGCGGGAGATGTTGCAGAGCGGTTGCCCATGGGTTCCAGAGGCGGAAGATTGGCTAATCTGGCCTTATCCTGTCAAGTTTACTTATGTTTAAAAGATTAGACCCTAAATCCCTCTTTTTATCACTTTTTAGGTTCGTCGACCAAGGATTCCAGCAACGGCCCCATCGGGGCGTCTCCCTTGAGCAACCGGGAATCCTGAGCGTCCTTCAGGGCACGGGCGAAAAGGACGGAAAGGCGGGCCCGTCGGGTTTCCAAGTCCTCCGGGACGGCGAAACTGACGCGTGCCAAGGCCGGGCCGATCAGTTCGGCCTTGGGCGGCTGCGAACGCAATTCGGCTCCAAGACCGGTCCGCACCAATTTCTCCTGCCAAGCCTGGTCGGCGCGGAGGCGCGCGCACAGCGCGTAATGCGAACGGACGAAAGCGTCGACCGCCGGCCGACGCTTCTCCAAAACGGCGCGGCTGGTGACGAGCACGGTGATCAGGGACTCCTTGTTCTCATGCAGGATGACTCCGCCGAATTCGCTGGTCAGGCGCGTGACCCAAGGTTCGACGGTCCAGACCGCATCGATCTCGCCGCGGGAGAAGAGAAGCAGCAGGTCGGCGTTCTGCGCCGGGACCACACGGGCGTCGCCGCCGCCGAGGTGCACGTTGAGGCCGCCCTCCCGCAGCCAGGTGCGCGCGTCGACGTCCTGCGTGTTGCCGAGCTGCGGCGTGCCGACGTTGCGGCCGATGAAATCCTTGGGCGTCCTGAGCCCCGAGCCCGCGCGGACGACGAGCGCGTTGCCGCCCTGCGCGACCGGCGCGAGGACGCGGATCTCCGCGCCCTTGGTGCGCACGTGCGCGTTGAGCGCGGGCGAGGCGCCCACGTAGGCGACGTCGATGGCGCCGGCCAGCAACGCCTCCATGGCCGAAGGCCCGGCATTGAACGAACGCCACTCGAGCTTCACGCCGGCGGGCAAGGCGGCCTGATGGCAGTCCTGGCCTTCGCGCTCCAACTGACGGGCGGCGAGCGCGGGCGCATGCGTGAGGTTCGGAAAGAAACCCACGCGGAGCGTGTGCGCTTCGGCGCGCCCTTGGGTCGGCGCGACCAGGGCGGCGACGAACCAGCCGAGCGAAAAGAAGAAAGAAGACGGACGCATGGACGAAGGAATCAGAAGGGGTTGAGCTGCAGCTCGAGGTAAGCGAAATCAGTATCGCCGCCGCGGACCAGACGGCGAGTCCACTCTCCGGCCACGAAATGGGCGTAACCGAGGGTGACTTCGGACTGGCGGGTCAGCTGCCAACGGAACCGGATGTCGAACTCATGTCCGACGTCGGTGCCGCTCTGGCCGGTCTGGTCGCGGTTGTTCGCCGCGTTGTAGAAGCGGTCCGTCGCGCTCTGCAGCGCGTACCAGCTGTAGCCCGCGTCGAAGCGCAAGGTCGGCGAGATCGTCGCCTCATAGCGCAGCTTGGGGGCGAGGATGTTCTCGAAGACGACGTAGTCGTTCGCGGACCAAGGCCGGCCGAAGCCGAAGAACCGCTCGAAGCGGTTGTCCTCGGCATCCGTCGGACTCCGGTCGCCGGACGCGGCGCCATAGAAGAAACTCAGCCGGGATTTCCACGCGTCCTCGAAACGATAGCCGATCTCGGCGTTGGCGGCCCAGGCGGAGATATCCTTGGTGCCGTCGTGACCGAACTGCGACATGCCCGCTACGTCGAAATCAAAGCCTGACCGGCCGAAGACGCCGTAGGCGCGGAGACCGGGAGAGTGCACGACCCGACCTCCGGCGGCGACGTTCCGCTCGTCCAGGCGAAGGTAGAATGGCTCGAGGGTGACGACGTCGGACCAGGCGCGCCAGTGACCGATGACGCCCCACAGGCGTTTGCCCTCCGCCGGCCGGTCCGGATCGTAGAGCAATCGTTCGAGCGGCTGGACGGAAAGCAGGTCGACCTGCCAGTCATTGGCTTCCTGTCCGATGATGCCATGCCATCCGCGGAAAGCATTGGCGGTGTTGCGCCACTGGTTGTTGCCGATCAGGCGACGATCCAGGAATTCGAAGTTATGATTGCCGAAACGGATGGCCACCGGGCGGGAATTGCCGAGGGCGTCAGCGGGCAGCAGGTCCTTGAAATGGAGTTCGGCGTAGAGACGGATGAACTCGAGTTCGTTCACGTCGCGGTTATCCGAAGGATAGTCACCGTTGTACCGATGAGAGTCCTGAAGCTCGACGGCGAACCTGAGGGGATCGACGCCCTCGCGGACGCCAAGATAGAGGCGGGTGCGATGGAGGAACGGCTCATCGACGCCGTCGTGGGCGCGCCGGATATCGTCGTCGCGGTATTCGTAGCGGAAGCGGTAATCGAGACCGACGTCCAGCCACTTGAACTCGTTGAGCCGAGGCCATGAGCTCGCGGTCGCGGGCTCCACATACCGAGGCGGATCCGGGTCACGCTTGGTGCTATAACTGGCCGCTTCCCGATAGAATGTCCCGGCTTGGGCTCCCGACCATGACACGCCTAGCCCGAGCAAAGCCCGGAATAACGCGCTGGAAGGAAGAAAAGACATGACCAAGTAATATGATAAGTTTAGTAATGATAAAATGTATTAGGTCGAGTCCGTTCTCTCCGGAGCATGCCCAACCCCAAATAACTTACAAACAGTTACTTGTGTCGAAATAGCGTATGTCAGAAGACGCCCGCGACGAACCAAAGGCTAGCGCTCACGACCATGGCGGTCGCGATCCAGCCGAGGACCAGAATCCAGCGCGGGGCGACGAACGCGCCCATCAGCTTGGGGTCGCCGGTCATCCGCACCAGCGGCCAGCAGGCGAAACCGAGCTGCAGGCTGAGGATGACCTGGCTCCAGAGCAGCAGCGATTCCACCCT
>SYID01000209.1 GCA_005798925.1 Verrucomicrobiota bacterium | reverse complement strand
GGGCTTCCCACAACCCACTTTTCAACTCGTTCACTCCCATGTCTTCTCCCCTCATTGGCAACCTTCTCGTCGCGCAGAGCGGCGGCCCGACCCCCGTCATCAACGCCAGCCTCGCCGGGGTGATCTCCGAAGCCCTCAAGCATGAGGATGAGATCGTCGAGATCTATGGCGGACTCAACGGCATCCAGGGCGTCCTGCACGAGCAGCTCGTCGACCTCGCGGCCGAATCCCAGCAGACCCTCCGCGCGCTCCGCCACACCCCCGGCGCCGCCCTCGGCACCTGCCGCTACAAGGTGAAGAAGGCCGAGGACTTCGACCGCATCCTCCAGGTCTTCGAAGCCCACAACATCCGTTACTTCCACTACATCGGCGGCAACGACTCCCAGGACACCGCCGCCAAGATCGACGCCCTCGCCAAGGAGCGCGGCTATGAGCTCCGCGTCATCGGCGTGCCGAAGACCATCGACAACGACCTCCCGCTGACCGACCACTGCCCCGGCTTCGGCTCCGTCGCCAAGCACATCGGCGTGACCATCCGCGAGACCGCCCTCGACAACGCCGCCATGGGCCAGAACGACTTCGTCTCGATCCTCGAGGTCATGGGCCGCAACGCCGGCTGGCTCGCCGCCTCGTCCGTGCTCGCCCAGCGCCGCGACAAGACCGACGACAAGTCCGTCAAGAACACCCATTACACCTGCGCCGCGCCCCACATCGTGCTGCTGCCCGAGGTCGCCTTCGACGCCGACGCCTTCATCCGCCGCGTCGAAGAAGTCCTGAAGTCCAACGGGCACTGCTTCGTCGTCGTCTCCGAAGGAGTCCAAGACGCCTCGGGCAACTACCTCGGCGCCGACACCTCGAGCACCGACGCGTTCGGCCATGCCGTCCTCGGCGGCGCCGGCGAATACCTGCGCTCGCTCGTCGAAGCCCGCTTCGACGGCGTCAAGGCCCGCTCCTCCAAGCTCGGCATCACCCAACGCGCCGCCTCGCACAACGCCTCCAAGACCGACGTCGACGAAGCCGAGCTCTGCGGCGGCGCCGCCGTCAAGGCCGCCCTCGATGGCGAATCCGGCAAGATGGTCATCCTTACCCGTTCCGAGAAGGATACCTACGCCGTCCAGACCCTCCTGGCCCCCCTTGACCAGATCGCCAATGGCGTGAAGGCTTTCCCGGAGAAGTGGATCGGCGAGGACAAGATGTCCATTCACCCTGATTTCGTGCGTTATGCGCTCCCCCTTATCCAAGGAGAGATGCAACTCCCTTACGACCAAGGTCTTCCGAAATACGCCCAGCTCTCGGCGATCGCCGTACAGCGTCGCCTGGAGAAGTATGTGACCGCCTGATTCGACTCGTTTCCAGTCCAAGGATAGAGCCCCCGGCCCCCAGGGGGCTTTTTGTTTTAAGTGTTTGCCACTCCGGGGTGTCGGCCTATTTTAATCAGTCCCCTTAGACCCCTCATGATTTCTTTCTTCAAGCAGTTAGGGATGGCAGCCATCGCGCTTCTCCCGCTCATGTCTTTCGGCGCCCTCCAGATGGGCAATGTGCAGGTCGGCAAGGCTTCCGGGAACGTCAGCCTCATCGACGCCAAGTCGCAGCGCAAGCCCCTGACCGCCGGCTTGGTCTTCCAAGAAGGAAACCGAATCGAGACCGCGGCTGACTCGACTGCGGAGCTGGTCTTTTCCAACGGGGCTTCGCTTATCCTGACTCCTGGCACCCTGCTTGAAGTCCGCACCTTCCGTCAGGTCCCATCGGCCGCCATCGTCGATCCCTACCGCCAGATCAAAGCCGATCCGAGTCCTTCCGTCACTGAAGTCGAGGTCACGCGCGGCAAGATCATTGGCGAGGTCCGCAAGCTCAATTCATTGTCCACTTTCACCGTCAAGACCCCCGTCGGCCTGACGCGCATCCGCGGCACTGTTTTCATCGTCGAGTACCTGGTAAAGGACGGAATCGGCCAACAAAATGTCACCTGCGTGCGCGGGTCCGTTGTTTCGTCCGTCGAAGGCGGCAACACCGGTCTTGTGACGATCGACCCGGGATATTCTTCTTCCTTTTTTAAACCCGTCGAGGAAGCCAACATCTTGCAAAAACGCATCCAGGAGGGCATCCAGCAGTTGATCCGCAGCTACATCTTCACGACTCCCTCGGAATGGTTTTCTGACATCGCTTTGTTCCTCACCAAATACTCGACACTTCCTCCGGAAGTCCCCACTACCATCGGCTCCATGGCGCCGACCGCCCCCAAGCAGGAAGACGTCTTCCCGAACGGATCGACCGTGCCCGTCGAACCCTACGGCCGGGACATCACCAACGGACCCGTCGACGGAGAAAAGAAGCCCATCGCCAAGGTTTCCTCTCCGGACGCTCCCATGACCCTGAGCAACGGCGGAGGCGGCACGACCTACGACGAAAGCCTCAAGAAGATCTACGACAACGTCAACCGATCGGTCGAGATGAAGCAGCTCAATCCGACTCCCACGGGCGGTTGAAGCAGCCGATCATCTCATCGAGAAGGCCCGGCGTATGCCGGGCCTTTTTCGCGCCCCGGATTTCCTCGCTCGCCATGAAGGACGCCGCCGGCATCTTGGCGGCATGCCGATCGCGGGCAAATTCATCACGTTCGAAGGCGGGGAAGGGGCCGGCAAGTCGACGCAGCTCCGCCGCCTCGCCGAGCAGCTGACCGCCTCGGGTTCGGTCGTGCGCGGGCTGCGCGAGCCGGGCGGCACCGCCTTCGGCGAACGGATGCGCGAGGTGCTCAAGCAGCCTGGCGCCGCCATCGCCCCCGCCGCCGAGGCGTTGTTGTTCGCGGCCTGCCGGGCGCAGCTCGTCGCCGAGGTCATCGCCCCGGCCCTCGCGGCGGGCGAGGTCGTGCTCTGCGACCGGTTCGTCGATTCCACGGTGGCCTATCAGTCCGGCGGCCGCGGCCTTGACCGCGCGCTCGTCGAATCCGCCAACCGCCTCGCCTGCGGGCCGTTGCGGCCCGACCTCACCGTGTTGCTCGACCTGGAACCGGCCAAGGGACTGGGTCGCGCCGCGGTCCGCGACCGGGGTCAGGCCGATCGCTTCGAGATCCTCGGCGACGCCTTCCATCGCGCCGTCCGGGATCTTTATCATCAGCTCGCGCGCGAGGAGCCCGGCCGGTTCCTCGTCGTCGACGCCGCCCGCCCCCCCGACGCCGTCGCGGCGGATATCTGGCATGAGATCGCCCGTCGCTTCCGCTGACCTCGCGGACCTTCCGGTCCTCAAGGTCCTCGCGCGTGCCCGCGCCGAGGAACGCATGCCGCACGCCGTCCTGATCACCGGCGCCGACGGGGCCGTCCTCGCCCGCGTCGCCGAAGAGCTCGCCGCGAGGCACCTCGGCGACGCCGCGCCGCTGGCGCATCCGGACTGCCGCGTCCTGCGCCCGGCGGGCCTTTCGCGCATCATCAACGTCGAGGCCGCCCAGCAGGTCGTCGCCTCGCTCGGCCTGAGTTCCGTCACCGGCCGGCGCGTGGTCCTGATCCACGAGACCGACCGCCTCAACGCCACGGCCGCCAACTGCCTGCTCAAGACGCTGGAGGAGCCGCCGCCCGGCACGCTGCTCATCCTGCAGACGACCCATTACTACCGCATGCTGCCGACGATCCTCAGCCGCTGCATGCGGTTCCATGTCGCCGGGGAAGCCCCGCCGCTGGCCGACGCCTCCTGGGCCGACTGGCTCCGGGAGATGGACAAGCTGCTCACGCGCATGGTCAAGGGGCCCGCGTCGCCGAACGCCCGCGTGTCGGAGGTCTTCATCCCGCTCTACGCCCTGTGCGCCCGCTTCGAAGTGCTGCTCGACCTCTTCGTCGAGGAGGCCCTGCAGGCGGCGCCTCCTCCGCCCGTCAGCGACGACGACCAGGAGGCGGCCGAAAAGGCGCATGTGGCGACGATCACCCGCGGCGTCCGCGCGCGCATGCTCGTCTCGGTCGAGGAGAAACTCCGTCTCATCGGCCGCGCCCACCCCGACTGCGCCGGGCAGGTCGCCGCCACGGTCGGGCATCTGGAGGAGGCCCGGGCCCGCATGGAACTCAATTACCAGGCGTTGGCCGCCCTGGAACAGTTCCTGCTCCGCACCTTGCGGACTTTCGCCGCGCGGTCGCGTCCGGCGTAACTTCACCTCTTTCCCGGAGTTCCAGCACCGATGTCCCAGGAAGAGCCCACGCTCCCCGACGACGAGGACGACAAGCGGCTGATGGCCTTGGTCGCCTCGGGCGACGACGACGCCCTGCGTCTGCTGGTGCACCGGCATCATGCCCGTCTGGTCGGCTACCTGCGGGGAGAGGTCGGCTCGCAGGCGACGGCCGAGGAGCTGGCGATGGAGGTCTTCATTCGCCTGCATCGCGCCGCCGGCCGTTGGCGGCCCGAAGCCAAGCTCACCACCTTCCTCATCCATATCGCCCATAACCTCGTGCTCAACGAGTGGCGCCGCCGGGGGCGCAAGCCCACGACCGCGCTGGAGTTCGCCGCCGAGCCCGGCGACCACTCCCAGCAGTCCGCCCGGCGGGTGGCGGAACTCGATGAGGCGTTCCGTCGGGCCGTCGCCCAGCTGCCTGACGAGCAGCGCACGGCCATCCTCCTGGTCGTCCAGCAGGAGCTGCCTTATGAGGATATCGCCGTCATCATGGGCGCGCCCGTCTCCTCGGTGAAGACCTGGATCCACCGCGCCCGCGCCCGGCTCCGCGAACTCATGAAAGATTTCCATCCCGACGCATGAACCCTGCAACTTGCCTCCGTGGTCGGTGTTTCACCTCATGAACCGACCATGAACGACCCTCAACGCACGCCTTTCGACCGGGAGCTCGCCGAGACCCTGGCCCGCGACCGCGCCGTCGTCGTGCCCGGCTTCGCCGAGCGGGTCGTGTCGGCCGTCCGCGCCGACCGCCGCCGTCGCCTCGTCGTCCGCTGGAGCTCGGCGGCCGCCGCCGCGGCCGCCTGCCTGGTGGCCGCCCTGACGCTGTCGGCGCCCTCCGAAGAGACCCTCAACCGGCAGGTCTGGGAGCTCGTCGCCCGCGACGAGTCCGCCCAGATCGCCGATCTGCTCGGCGCCGCGGACGACCTGCGCCTCCTTTCGCCAGTGGCCGACCAGCCCGGCGTCGTCGACGTCCTCGCCCCCGCGGGTTCCTGATCATGCGCGCCTTGCTCCTGTCGTCCGCCCTCATGGCCGCCGTGCTCGCGGTCGCCCAGCCGGCGCCGGGCCGGCCGCCCGAAGGCGAACCCACCATCGAGGAAATCCAGGCCATCCGGAAGATCCTCGAGCTCCCGCCCGAGCGCCTGGCCCGCATGCGCGCGTCGATCGAGAAGATCGAGCGCATGACGCCGGAATCGCGCCGCGAGTTCGCGGCCAACCTCGTGCGTTTCGAGGGCGCCACGCCCGAGGAGCGTCATCAGCTCATGAAGGAGATGCGCGAACGCGGCGGTTTCGGCGCGCGCGTGCTCGAGCATCATCTCAAGAAGCTGAGCCAGGCCGAGGCCAAGGCCGAGCGCGCGCGCCTGCACGCGCTCACGCCCGAGGAGCGGATGGAGTTCGTCCGCCAGCTGACCGAGCGCTACGGACCCGAGCTGGCCAAGGAGCGCGGCAAGCCCGGCGAAGCCAAGCCCGGCGAACCCAAGCGGCGCAAGTCCCCGGACGGCAAGGCCCCCGACGGCGGGCCGGCCGTTCCGAAGCAGTAGGCGCTCAGGCCCGGCTTTCGCGGCGGAGCACGTCGGCGATCTCGGGCACGAGGATGTTGCGCCGGCCCAGTTCGTCGCGCGCGAAATACTTGTCCACCTGGCGCACGAGGTCGAACGGCTCGTCGGGCAGGTTGTCCTCGTCGAACTCCATCTCGTCGACCGCGTCGATGTCGTCGAAGATGTGCGTCAGGCGCAGCGGCTCGCCGTCGATGACCGCGGGGGGGTTGGCGAGGGCGCCGGCCTTGGTCAGGTTGACGAACAGGCACGGGTAGAATTCCTTCTCGTAGGGCTCGAGGAACTTGCTGACCCACTGCCCGGGCACCTCCCAGCGGCGGTTGATCACGACCGCGTCGGAGAAATGCACGCACGGGCGATACCATTCCTCGACGGCCTTGTGGCGCATCGCGAGGGGGCAGTCGACGACCGTGAGGATGCGGGCCACGCGCCAGACGGCGTCGGGCTGCATCGGCCGGAGCGCGCGGTGGAGCGCCTCCAGCTGGTCGATGACGTGGAGGGCGCCGTGGGTCACGAGGATGGCGGCGTCCTCGTCGCCCGGAGCGGGGACGAGCGCCTGGCCGCCCTCGAAGCGCCACTGGTCGGCGGGTTCGCCGCCTTCGCGGGCCTCGCGGAGCACGCGGACGCGGCGGCCTTCGGGCCAGGCGTTGGCGACGAGTTCGCGGACCAGGTCGGCGCGGCCGGCGCCCGCCGGGCCGAGGATGATGACGAGCGGCGTCATGCCTTGCGTCCGCAGCGTCCGAAGGGGGCGTTCTGGCCGCGGTCGCGGATCCAGTGATCGACGGCCACCAGCGCGGCCATGGCTTCGACGATGGGGACCGCGCGCGGGAGCACGCACGGGTCGTGACGGCCCTTGGCGCTCAGTTCGGTCGCGCGGCCGTCGGGGCGGACGGTCCGCTGGGGGCGGAGCACGGTCGCGGTGGGCTTGAAGGCGATGCGGAAGACGACGTCCTCGCCGTTCGTGATGCCGCCCTGCGTGCCGCCGGAGCGGTTGGTGGCGGTGCGGATGCGGCCGCCTTGGCGGACGAAGGCGTCGTTATGCGCGCTGCCGCGCAGCAGGGTGCCCGCGAAGCCGCTGCCGATCTCGAAGCCCTTGGTCGCGGGGAGCGAGAGCATGGCTTTGGCGAGGTCGGCCTCGAAACGGTCGAAGACCGGCGAGCCGAGGCCGGCCGGGAGGTTCTCGATGACGCAGCAGATCACGCCGCCGACCGAATCGCCGTCGGCGCGGGCGGCGCGGATGAGCGCGTCGATCTGCGCGGCCGTGGCGGGGTGGGGGCAGCGCGTGGGCGTGGCCTCGACCTGCTTCAGCGTGGGCGCCTTGGCGGCCGCGGGCATGCGGACGTCGCCGACGCTCTCGACCCAGGCGATGATGCGGGCGCCGCAGGCGTGCTTCAGCACCGTCTTCGCGACGGCGCCGGCGGCGACGCGCGCGGCGGTCTCGCGGGCCGAGGAGCGGCCGCCGCCTTCGACGGCGCGGATGCCGTACTTGGCGTCGTAGGTGAAATCGGCGTGCGACGGGCGGTAGGCGGCCTTCATCTCCGCGTAGGCCTGGGGGCGCTGGTCGCCGTTGCGGATGACGATGGCGATGGGCGAGCCGAGGGTGAGCCCGTCGGCGGAGACGCCGGAGAGGACCTCGGGCGCGTCGGCTTCTTTGCGCTGGGTCGTCAAGGCGCTCTGCCCCGGCCGGCGGCGGTCGAGCTCGGCGCGGAGGAAAGCGGCGTCGAAGGGCACGCGGGGAGGGCAGCCGTCGATGACGACGCCGAGGGCGGGCCCGTGGCTTTCGCCGAAAGTCGTGATGCGGAAACTGTGGCCGTGGATGTTGCCCATTGGAAAAAGTTTTAAAAAAGAACGCCGCCGAGCCAGGCGGCCGGGCGGCGTCCTTTCGGCGGTTCCGCCCCGGCGCTCAGCGCAGGTTGGAGGTGATCTTGGAGACGAGCTGCTGGCTTTCCGGCAGGTTGCCGAAGGCGCCGTACTTGATGCGGACCTGGGTGAAGGCGGCCTTGGTCAGCTCGTCTTCGGCCTTCTCGATGGTGATTTTGATCTCGAGGTCGCCGATGGTGCGGGCGAAGACGACGACGCTGAGCAGTTCCTTGTTGGCGCCGCGTTCGTCGGTCTCGCCGGTGCGGAGGGTGCCGGGCATCGCGTCGATGGTCCGCTTGACGGCGTTGAAGACCGCTTCGGGCTCGGAGGTGTAGCGGGTCGTCAGGACGCCCGTGACGTTGGAGAAAGAAGCTTCGCGGTTCTGGGCGTTGTCCACGCCGATCTGGGTGGCGCAACCGGCGAGCAGGAGGGTGGCGAGGAGGGCGAGGGCGGTTTTCATGGGCGAGAGGCGTTGAGGATGGCGGAAGTCAAAGCACAGCCATCGGGCCTTGGCAAACAGTTTCGCCCCCCGCGCGGAGCGGGGTCGCGGCCCGCAGGTGTATGCAGAATATGCATACACCGGGTCGCGCCGGCCCGCCGGCGGCCCCGGCGGAGCCCGACGGGTAGGGTGATCCGAGGAAGGGGAGTATGCTTAGATTTAAGCATTTTGACTTTAAATTATTGATAAATAATTACTTACAAATAATAAAGACCGATATCGTTCATTTATTGAGCCTGGCGCGGCTGTGAACAAGAAAAAAGGCCGATCAGGGGCTAAATTCTTGACCAGTGGGGTATGGTGGCGAAAAGTGGGTCATCCGGGGGCAACTCCCCGTTCACTATGTCCATTGGCTCCAACCACGGTCTCTTCACCGGCATCCATCGCGGAAAGCTGGATGAGAAGAACCGCGTGACCATTCCGGCGGCCTGGCGCTTCGATGCGGAGACCACGTTCCTCGCCATGTTCCATCCGGCGCTCGGCTCGGTCGTCGTGTTCCCGCCGTCCATGGCGGAACGCATCGCCGCCGCCGCCTCGCAGGTCACCGTGAGCGATCCCGTGAAGATGGACGCGCTCACGCTGCTCGGCGCGAACAGCATCCAGGTCACGTGCGACAAGGCCGGCCGCATCACGCTCAACGAGCATGTCGTCAAGGAGGCGCGCCTCGAGCACGAGGTGATCTTCCGCGGCGGCTTCACCACGTTCCATCTCTCCTCGCCGACGCCGCCCAAGGCCGACCGCGATTCCGACGCCGCCCTCGCCACCCTCCGCGCCCTGCGCGAACTGGGCCTCTGATGCGTATCCGGAAGTTACTTACACTGCTCACACCTTATTCACAGGCCGCCGCATGACCAGCCACGTCCCAGTCCTGCTCGAGGAATGCCTGACGCTCCTCGCCCCGCGGGACGGGCGCGCCTACCTGGACTGCACGTTCGGCGGCGGCGGCCACGCGGCGGCGATCCTGGCGCGCGCGCCGGGCTGCTCGCTGGACGTGATGGACCGCGACCCCGCCGCCGCCGGCCGCGCGGCCGCGCTGCTCGCCGCGCATCCGGAGCGGCTGCGCTTCCACGCCGAGAACTTCCGCCACCTCGACCGCGTCCCGGGACGCTTCGACGGCGTCCTGATGGACATCGGGGTGTCCTCGTACCAGCTCGACGTCCCGGAACGCGGTTTCTCCTTCCGTCACGACGCCCCGAACGACATGCGCATGGACACGCGCGCGGGACGCACGGCCGCCGAGTTCCTCGAACGCGCGGAGCGCGGCGAGCTCGAGCGCGCGGTCCGCGACTACGGCGAGGAGCCCCGCTGGTTCCGCGTGGTCAACGCGATCCTCGCCGCCCGCGGCACCGGCCGCCTCGCCCGCACCGCCTCGTTCGCCGAACTGGTCGCCGAGGCCGCGCCGCCGGCGCCCGGTCCCCGCGGGCCGCACCCGGCCACCCGGACCTTCCAAGGCGTCCGCATCGCGGTCAACGACGAGCTCGGCGCCCTCGCCGACGCGCTGCCCCTGGCCTTCGCCAAGCTCACCGCCGGCGGCGTGCTCGCCGTCATCTCCTTCCATTCGCTGGAGGACCGCATGGTGAAGCGCTACATGAACGAGGTCGCCGGCCGCCCGGTCGACCGCGACGACGCGCGCTGCCAGGACGACCGCGTCAAGCAGGCCGACCTGCTCACGCGCAAGGCCGTCCAGCCCTCCGAGGCCGAACAGGCCCGCAACCCCCGCAGCCGCTCGGCGCGCCTCCGCGCCGTGCGCCGCCTCGCCGCATGAGCCCCCGTTTCCTCACCTGGGTCTGCGGCATCGGCGCCGTCGGCGCCTTCGCGCTCGGCACGATCAACATCATGCGCCTGCGCGTGGAGGCCGACGCGATCGGCAGCCGCATCCAGCGCCTCGAGCGCGACATCGCTTTCTCCAAGAAGGAGCTCGACGGCGTCCGTCGCCAGCGCGACCAGGCCATCGACACCCTCCAGCTGCAGCAGCGCATCGGCGACGCCCTCAAGCCGCCGGCGCCCGAGCAGGTGGTGTGGGTCCGTTTCCATCCTTCGGCCGCGTCCCCGGCTCCCCTGCTTTCCGCGAGCCCCCGGATGACGGCGCGCGAAATCGCCTTCCTGGAAACGGGGGGACGGGGAGGACCCGCCGCGCGATGAGTCTGCCTCAAGCCAGGCGAACGCGCTACCGTTTGCTGGCCTGGGTCGTCTCCTTCTGCTTCCTGGCCGTGGTCGCGCGGCTGGTCTGGCTCCACTGGATCGACGCCCCTCGTCTCCGCGCGGAGGCCCTGCAGGCCCGCCGGGTCCTCCAGGAGAAACCCTGCCGCCGCGGTGAGATCCGCGACGCCCAGGACAACCTCCTGGCCGTGTCGGAGGATGTCTGGGACATCGGGGTCGACCCCGACACGCTGCTGCCCGCCGACCGCGGCCGCTACGGCGAGGTCGCGGCCGTCCTGGGCCTCTCCCCGCCCAAGGTCCGCCAGGCTTTCGAGACCACCGTCCGCACCGACGCCGCCGGCGAGGAGCGCGTGATCCGCTGGTCCGTCCTGGCCCGCGAGGTCGGCGAGGACACCGTCAGGCGGATCAAGGCCCTCGGCATCAAGGCGCTGCGCGCGGAACTCAAGTATCGCCGCAGCTACCCGAAAGGCCAGCTCGCCGCGCACGTCCTCGGCTACGTGAACAAGGAAGGCGCGCCCGCCGCCGGGATCGAGAGCGTGATGAACCCGCTGCTCGTCGGCCAGAACGGCTGGATCGAGTCCGAACGCGACGGCCGGCACCGCGAGCTCGCGAGCATCCGCCTGCGCGAGGTCGCGCCCGTGGACGGCAGCACGGTCGTGCTGACCCTCAACAGCCTCATCCAGAAGACCTGCGAGGACGCGCTCGCCGCCGCGGCCGAGCGCTACCGGCCCAAGGGCGGCATCATCATCGTGAGCGAGCCGCGCACCGGGCGCATCCTCGGCCTGGCCAACTGGCCCACCTACGACCTCAACCGCTTCTTCGACCCCAAGGCCGCGCCGATGGACAGCCAGCGCAACCGCGCCGTCTCCGACGTCTACGAGCCGGGCTCGGTCTTCAAGATCGTCTCCGTGGCCGGCGCCCTCGAGGAGCGCCTCATCACGCCGAACTCGGTCTTCGACTGCGGCGCGACGACGGTGCCCTACCGCGGCCGCATGGTCTCGATGCCCGCCGACTCGCACGCGATCGGCGCGGCCGACATCCGGCAGATCGTCCGCGAGTCCTCCAACCGCGGCACGGTGCAGGTCGGCATGCAGTACGCCGAGCGCTTCGGCGAGGAGCGCTTCTTCGGGCTCATCAAGTCCTTCGGCTTCGGCGCTCCCACCGGCCTGATCACCGGCGCCGAAGTGCCGGGCCTCCTGATCCCGCCGAAGCGCTGGGACGGTCTGACGATCTCGCGCGTCCCGATGGGCCATTCGGTCAGCGTCACCGCCATGCAGATGCACCTCGCGATGTCGGTCGTCGCGGCCGACGGCCTGCTGATGCAGCCGCAGCTCGTGCTGCGGGTCGAGGACCCCAAGACCAAGGCGACCGTGCTCGACTACGCCCCGCGCTCCCGCGGCCGCGCCGTCAGCGCCGCCACCGCCGCCCAGATGGCCGCGCTGCTCCGCGGCGTCTGCGGAAAGGGCGGCACCGCTCCCGCCGCCGACATCCCCGGCTACGAGGTCGCGGGCAAGACCGGCACGACGCAGAAGATCGTGAACGGACGCTATTCCACCGCCCATCACGTGGCTTCGTTCGCCGGTTTCTTCCCGGTCGGCGACCCGAAGCTGGCCATCACGGTCATCATCGACGAGCCCCAGGGCGAGGGCGTCGGCTACGGCGGGAAGGTCTCCGCCCCGATCTTCCGCGAGGTCGCCGAGAAGTGCATCCGCTGGCTCGACCTGCCGCCCGTCGCCACCCTTCCGCGCGGCCCCGTGGCCGACCTCGGCCGATGACGCCTCCGCCCGCGCCGCCGTCCGCCGCCATGGAACGCCCGACCTTCAACGCGCTGCTGCAGGGCATCCCCGTGCTCGGCCGCTGCGGCGACGGCTCGGTGCGCATCACGGCCCTCGTGACGGACAGCCGCCGGATCATCCCGGGCTCGCTGTTCTTCGCGCTGCCCGGACTGCGGACCAACGGCCACGCGTTCCTCGACGACGCCATCGCCCGGGGCGCCGCCGCCGTCGTCTCCGGCGACCCCGTGGCCGGCCTGCCCGCCGTGGCCGCCGCGCAGGTCGCGGACCCGCGCCGCGTGCTCGCCGAGGTCGCGCGCCGCTTCCACGGCCACCCCGAGGAGACGCTCGCGCTCGCCGGCGTCACCGGCACCAACGGCAAGACGACCGTCTCGACGCTGCTGCGGCACCTGCTCCAGGCCGACGGTTCCCAGTGGGGCCTCATCGGCACGGTGCGCTACCACCTCGGCCGCCGGTCCATCCCTTCTTATAAGACGACCCCGGAATCCGCCGACCTCGCGGGGTTCTTCCGCCAGATGGCCGACGCCGGCTGCGCGGGCGCGTGCCTGGAGGTCAGCTCGCACGCCCTCCATCAGGACCGCGTCCACGGCTTCCGTTTCCGCGTCGCGGCGTTCACCAACCTCACCCGCGACCACATCGACTACCACGGCGACCTCGCCGCCTACCTCGACGCCAAGTCGGCGCTCTTCGACGGCCGCAACGGCGCCGTGCCCGACGTCTGCGTCGTCAACGTCGACGACCCGGCCGGCCGCGTGCTCGCCGAGGCCTGCCGCCGCCGCGGCGCGGTGCTCACCTTCGGCCTGGCCCCCGACGCCGACGTGCGCGCCGCCGACCTCGTCCTCGACACCGGCGGCGCCGTCTTCACGGCGCGGCACCAAGGCCGCGCCGCCGTCTTCAAGTCCGCGCTCCCGGGCGATTACAACGTCTCGAACGTGCTCTGCGCCCTCGCGATGGCCGCCGCCCTCGGCCGCGATCCGCTCGCCCTGGCGCCGGCCCTCGCGGCCTTCCCCGGCGTGCCGGGCCGCATGGAGCGCGTCGACGCCGGCCAGCCATACCCGGTCTTCGTGGACTACGCGCACACCGACGACGCCCTGCGCAACGCCCTGCGCATGCTCCGCGGCATCACGCCCGGCCGCGTGCTCTGCGTGGTCGGCTGCGGCGGCGACAGCGACCGCGGCAAGCGGCCCGCGATGACGCAGGCCGTCGCCGACTCGGCCGACCTCGCCTGGGCGACGGCCGACAACCCGCGGAAGGAGAGCCTTGAACGGATCTTCGCCGACATGCGCGGGGGCCTGGGTCCTTTGCCGCGCGTGGAGTTCGTCGCCGACCGCCGCGACGCCATCGGCCGCGCCCTCGCCGCCGCCAAGGCGGGCGACTGCGTGCTGATCGCCGGCAAGGGCCACGAGACCACCCAGGAATTCGCCGACACGGTCGTGCCGTTCGACGACCGTCAGGTCGTCCGCGAGATCCTCGCGCTCCGGAGGGGCGTCGCGACATGAGCGTCGTCTTCGCCGCCGAGGAGCTCGCCGCCTGGTCCGGCGGCCGCTGGCTGACCTCGCCTTGCGCCGCGGCGACGGGCTTCGGCACCGACACCCGCGCGCTCCGCGACGGCGACGTCTTCGTCGCCGTGCGCACCGGCCGCCGCGACGGGCATGACTTCCTCGCG
>SYID01000208.1 GCA_005798925.1 Verrucomicrobiota bacterium | reverse complement strand
TTGTCGGGCAGGGTGCCGCCGAGTTCGTAGAGCTTCGCCTTGTCGTTGACCATCGCTTCGCGCGAGAGGCCGGTCATCGAGTACTGGCTCTGGAGCCAGATCGCCTCTTCCGGGCAGACTTCCTGGCACAGCCCGCAGTAGATGCAGCGGAGCATGTTGATCTCGAACTCCTTCGGGGCCTTCTCGACGTGGGCGTTCGGGGCGTCGTCGGCGATCTCGCCGGGCGTGATGCGGATGGCCTTGGGCGGGCAGACGAATTCGCAGAGCTGGCAGGAGACGCACTTCTCGCGGCCGTTGGGGTCCATGACCAGCGTGGGCACGCCGCGGTAGTTCCGCGGGATGGCCGGACGTTCCTCCGGGTATTGGAGCGTCACCGCGGGACGCACCATGTTGTCCCAGGTGACCTTGAGGCCCGCGAGGATCTGCGGGAGATAAGTGCGCTCGGCGAGGGTGAGCGGACGACGTTCGACGACTTTGATGGCCATGGGTTTATTTTCCGCTGACGGCGTACCAGACGAAGTACGCGAGAAGGTTGAGGACGGCGACGGGGAGGAGGACGCGCCAGCCGATGCGCATCACCTGGTCATACCGGAAGCGCGGGATGGTCCAGCGCACCCAGACGAAGAAGAACAGGAAGAAGCCCAGCTTGAGGAAGAACGCGGCCACGCCGATCAGCGAGGCGACCCAGCCCGAGCCGATGGTCGGCATCCAGGGCAGGACGTGCCAGCCGCCGAGGAACATCAGGATGAAGAGCGCCGAGCCGATGACCATGTGGCTGTACTCCGCCACGAAGAAGATGCCGAACTTGAACGCGCCGTATTCGGTGTGGAAACCGCCGACGAGGTCGGTCTCGGATTCCGGCATGTCGAAGGGGTGGCGGTTCGTCTCGGCGAACACGCAGATCAGGAAGACGAGCGCGGCGACCGGCTGGGTGAGGATGTTCCAGAGTCCCTGCTGGCCGTCGACCATCGCGACGAGGCTGAGGCCGTGGTCCTGGCCCGGGCCGGAGGTCGCGAGGAAGACCGTGAGCACCGAGAGGCCCATCGCGAGCTCGTAGGAGATCAGCTGGGCGGCGCCGCGCACGGCGCCGAGGAAGGGAAACTTCGAGTTGGCGGACCAGCCGGCGAGGGCGATGCCGTAGACGCCGAGCGAGCTCACCGCGAACATCAGCAGCACGCCGACGTCGGCGCCCTGGGTGAGCGAGACGGCGTGACGCTTCCCATCGTGGAAGAATTCGCCGAAGGGGAGCATGGCGAGCACCGCGAGCGCCGGGGCGAGGGCCACGACGGGGGCGAGCACGTAGTAGGCCTTGCGGACGTGGCCGGGAAGCGCGTCTTCCTTGAAGAGGAACTTACCCCCGTCGGCCGCGGGCTGGATGAAGCCGCCCTTCTGCAGGAAGGTCCCGAGGAAGGGGATCCAGCCGATGAGCGGGTGCATGGTGCGGTTCGGCCCGATGCGGCCTTGGATCCAGGCGGAAGCCTTGCGCTCGAGGAGCACGCTGTAGCCGGCGATGGTCATCACGACCAAGATGAGCGTCAGGCCGCGGGCCGCGGTGAAATGCCAGGCCGGCGAGAGGAGGAGGTCGTGGAGGAGCTGTTCCATGGTCGACGGCTTCTCAGGCGGTGGCGGCCGGGGCGAACTTCAGCAGTTTGCCTTCGGGGAACTTGTGGGAAGCGAACGCGGCGCCGTCGAGCGGGACGCCCTCGGCGGGGAGCAGGCGTCCGTCGAGGCCCGCGAGCATCGGGACGTTCGCGGAGAGTTCGGACCAGACCGCGGCGGCGTCGGCGCGGGCGAGGCGGGCGAGGAGCTGCGCGTCGGGCAGGGTGCCGGCCGGGCCGGGGACGGCCTGGGCGAACGACTGCAGCCGGAACTGGCAGTTGATGAACGTGCCGCTGCGCTCGAACACCGTCAGCGCGGGCAGCACGACTTCGGCGGCCGCGGTGGTCACGTTATGATGCGTGGCGAGCACGACGCTGCGGACCTTGGCGAGGGTCGAGGCAGGGAGACCGAGCAGCGCGGCGTCTTCGCGCACGATGAGGACGGACTTCACCTTGCCGGCGTCGATGTCGGCCGCGAGGGCCTTGAGGTCGGCGACGGGCGCGCGGTCGGTCAGGCCGGTGACGAGGGCGCCGCGGAAGTTCGGGGTGCGGTCTTCGGAGACCAGGAGGCCGTCGCCCTTGCCCACGTGGGCCGGGACGTAGGCCGTGGCGTTCTTCGCCTTCGCGAGGCGCGCGAGGAGGCGCTGCTCTTCGACCGACATGTGCGACGAGCCCACGATCGCGAGCGAGCCGGCGGCGAGGACTTCGTCGGCGGCGGCGAGGGCGGCCTCGAGCGTCGCCTGCGCGTTCTTCACCGTCGCGTAGTTCACGCGGTTCGGGGCGTCGACGGACTTGAAAAGCTCGCGACCGGAGTCGGCCATCCAGGTGTCGTTCACGGCGTCGTTGCGGCGCGGCGTGACGCGGTAGATCTTGCCTTCGCGGGACCAGACGGTCGTGTTCGCGCCGGCGGAGGACTCGGTGTCGATGCTCGGCGTCTGCTTCAGGAACCAGACGCGCATCTTGAAGCGGAAGTCGGTGCTCGTGAGCGCGCCGACGGGGCAGATGTCGACCGTGTTGAGCGAGTAGTTGTTGTCGAGCTCGCGGCCCGGGAAGCAGGTCAGCGTGTTGTAGGAACCGCGGTTGACGAAGCCCAGGACGGGGTCCTTGGCGATCTCGCTGGAGAAGCGCACGCAGCGCGAGCAGAGGATGCAGCGTTCGTCGTCGAGCGTGACGCGGGGCCCGAGGCGGGTCTTCTTCGGCTTGGCGTTCTTCTCGTCGACGTAGCGCGAGTAGCCGCGGCCGTATTCGGCGGAGAACTCCTGCAGCTTGCACTCGCCGGCCTGGTCGCAGATCGGGTAGTCGAGCGGGTGGTTGAGCAGGAGCATCTCCGTCACGCCTTCGCGGCAGGCCTTGACGCCGGGCGATTCGAGGCGGACGTGCAGGCCCGGGGTGACGTTGGTGGCGCAGGCGATGGCCGGCTTGGGCTGCCAGCCGATCTTCGGCTTGCCGTTCTCCATCACCAGCTCGTTGGTCGCGCGGTCGCGCATCGGCGAGCCCAGCTCTACCAGGCACATGCGGCAGTTGCCGGCGACCGGCAGCTTGGGGTGGTAGCAATAATGCGGGACTTCCTTGCCGATCTTGCCCAGGGCGTCGACGAGGTTGGCCCCGGCCGGGACTTGATGTTCGACGCCATCGACATTGATGGTGACCAAGGAAGGTTTGTTGTCCGTGACCATGGGTCGGGAAAGATGACCGCAAGGTAGGTCGCCCCCCACCTGTCGCAAGGGGAAAGGCGGGAAAAAGGGGCTGTATTTGGGGTAGGGGGAGGCGGAGCCGAGAGGGGACACGTTGGCACGGTGACAAGGGGGCCCGGGGAGATGGCAAATCTCAAAGGGAGACCGGAAACCGGATAGGATGCTGCGGTCCCGGCCCTACCCATTGCCTCTGTTCATCGATTCAGCCCTCGATGCAGTCATCGACGCTGTCCTCGGCTCAGCCCTCTGCTCTTTTACGCGATCCTGCTCCACAGCACCTTGAGGTAGCGGCCCTCGGGGTGGTTGGAGGCGTTCGGGTGGTCGCCGCCGGGTCCGGTGCGATCGAAGATCTGGAGGCGCTTCTGGTAGCGGTGGGCGGCCTTGCTGACGAGGTCCTCGAAGGCCTCGGCTGAGACGAGGCCGGAGCAGGAGCAGGTCACGAAGAGGCCGCCGGGGGCGACGAGCTGCATGGCGAGCACGTTGAGGTCGTTGTATTTCTTCAGACCCTCGGCCTCGAACTCCTCGTCGCGGCTGTCGACGAACTTGGGCGGATCGCAGAGGACGAGGTCCCAGGTCTTGCCGTTCTTCTGCATCTGGCGGATCCACGTGAAGGCGTCGGCATGCACGAAGTCGACGCGGACGTTGTTGAGGTTGGCGTTCCGCTTGGCCATCTCGACGGCCTTCTCGTCGAGGTCGACCGCGGTGACTTCCGTGGCGCCGGCGAGCTTGGCGGCGATGGAGAAGCCGCCGGAGTAGCAGCAGAGGTCGAGGACCTTGAGGCCCTTGGCGAGGGCGCCGAAGCGGCGGCGGTTGTC
>SYID01000207.1 GCA_005798925.1 Verrucomicrobiota bacterium | reverse complement strand
GTTGGAACTGGCGATCGAGAGGAAGCGGACGCGCTCCAGCAGCGGGACGGTTTCGTCCTCGGCGAGTTCGAGGACCCTTCGGTCGAAACTGAGCCAGCTGAGTTCGCGGTTGAACATGAGGGGGAGGTCGGTGAACGACGCGGACGTCCCATTAGGTTCCTATGATCAGGGGCAGGCAAACAAATGCCCTGCCGAGAATGTTACAATATGGTGCTCAGGAGCCGGTCGGCGTCCAAAAAACCTCTAATTCCTGATGATCGGCCAGCCGGAGCCTCGGCGCCGCGGGATGGGGGTGGCGGACGATGTCGCCGCGCCCGAAGCGGGCCGCGAGTTTCTTGACCTCATGCTTGGAGAGCCCGCGGGTCGGGACTTCGACGGACTCGATGCGGCCTTCGCGGATGGTGACGAAGCGGAGGAGCCCTTTGATGATCTGGACGTCCGAGATGAGCCGGGCCAAGCCGGGGGGCAACGGCTCGAGGGACGCGTCGGAGAAAGCCGCGAAGGAAAAGCGGACTTCCCGCAGGTCGCGATGGAGATGACGGTTGACGAACTCGGCCGACGCGGGCGCGTCCCAGGCGCGGGTCTCGTGGCTCCAGTGTTCGCCGGCGCCGAGCTGCGGATCGGGCCGGGCGTCGAGTTCCGGCGCGACCCGCGTCATCTTTCCGACCGCGACCGTGTCGCTCAGCCGTTGCAGGCGCTCGGCCGTGAGCCGCAAGGCGGGTTCGAGGATCAGGATGAGACCGTCGGGCGCGAGCCGGGCCTTGAGTTCCCCGAACCAGCGGAGCAGGGCGGGGGCGTCCAGCTGCGGCATCTCGTTCAGGACGAAGCCGGCGACGATCAGGTCGAAACGTCCTTCCGGCCAGGTGTCCGGCCGGGAGGCGTCACCGATGCGCGTGCGGACGGTCGCGTCGGCCCCGAGGATCGCTCCGCCGAAGGACTCCATCGCCGCCAGGGCGCTCGGCGAACGGTCGACCCCGGTCAGTCGGATGCCGTTGATGCCCAGCTGACGGAGGCGATGCGCCGCGGCGACGCCGCAGGAGCCCGGACCACAGCCGAGGTCGAGGATCGCGGGGGCCGGCGTCGCGGGACGCCAGCCACGCAGCCCGCAGACCTGGGCCAGGGCGAACGAGGTGCGGGTGAAGCTCTGCGGAAGGAAGAACACGCCGTAAGCAGCGAGCAGCCGCGGATCGGCGAAGTAGTCCGGGAAATCCCGGTCGGGGCGCTCGGTGGTGAACAGGTCGGACAGGTGCGCCACCGCCGCCGTCAGGCGTTCGAGGGCTTCGTCGCCGGCGCGCTCGGCGGCCAGTTCCGCCTGTCCGACCCAGAAGGCTTCGGCCGACTCCGGATAGGCCAGCTGCTCAGCCGGCGACATCACGACGGCCCTCCAAGGCGCTCCGGAGCGTGGCGGGATCGGCGAAGGTCAGCCCGCTGCCGCTCGGGAGTCCGAAACCGATACGCGAGACCTTGATGCTCGGACGGATCGCGTGGATCGCTTCGGTGATGTAATGGCAGGTGGCTTCGCCCTCGATGTCGTTGCCCAGCGCGAGGACGACCTCGGTGATGGGTTCGTCCTTGAGCCGTTGTTCGAACGTCGCGAGGTTGAGCTGGTCCGGGCCGACGCCGTTGATGGGCGAAAGCCGCCCGTGCAGCACATGATAGGTGCCGCGGTAGGCCGAGGAGCGTTCGATCGCCATCAGGTCGGGGACCTGTTCGACCACGCAGACGGCGGCGGGGTCGCGTCTCACGTCCTGACAGACCGGGCAGAGTTCGGTTTCGGCGAGGCTGCCGCAACGTGCGCACCGCCGGACGGCCGAGGCGGCGGCCTGCAGGGACTCGAGCAAGGGGGCGAGCTTGCCGGGGCGTTCGACCAGCAAGTGCAGGGCGAGGCGTTCGGCGGAGCGATGCCCCATGCCGGGGAGCATCTTCAGGAGCTGGCGGACCTTGTCGAAAGAAGGCGTCACAGGCGATCACATCCCGGGCAGGGAGAAACCGGCCGTGGCCTTCGACATCGTGGCCTCGTGGAGGGCGCGGGCCTTGGCCGAGGCTTCCTGGAGGGCGAGCACGAGCGCCTGCTCGACCACGGCCTTCTCCTCCTTGAGGAACTCCGGGTCGAGGGTCAGGCCATGGACGAGGCCGTGGCCGTCCACGGTCACGCGGATCGCGCCGCCTCCGTGCGAGACTTCGAGCCTTTCGGCCGCGAGCTGCTGCTGGGCCTCGGCGATGCCTCGTTGCATCTTCTGGGCCTGTTTGAGGAGTTTGCCTACGCCTGCCATGTTGAAGGGCAGGGTCTCCAGCGGCGGCACGGAGTCAAGGTCGTCCCGCACGTCCCCGCTTGCGCCCGCCCTCGGCCCGTCCACCTTCATGCCATGCGGCCGCCGCGCGACCTTCAGATCATCGGTGACTTCGTCGCCCTCACCTGGGAGGACGGCCACGAGCAATGCCTCCGGGCGGAGCTCCTGCGGGAGCTCTCCCCGAGCGCGGAGAACATGGGGGAGGTCGACATCCTCGGTCAGCGCTGGGGCGGCGACGGGCCCCGGCGTTTCCCCGGCGTGACGGTGACCGGGATGAGTCGCGTCGGCAACTATGCCGTGTGCTTCGAATTCAGCGACGGACATCGGACCGGCATCTATGGTTGGGATTACCTCCGCGCCATCGATCCGTCGAAATAAGTTTTTACGGGTTGCCCGCCGTCGGCCACGTGACTCAATGCGGGACGTGAAAAAGACTTACGTCCTGGACACCAACGTACTGATTCACGATCCCGAGTCCCTGTTCAAGTTCGATGAGCACGTCGTCGCCGTGCCCGTCGAGGTCTTGTCCGAACTCGATCGTCTGAAGACCCAGCAAGGCCAGCTCGGCGCCAGCGCGCGCCGCGTGAACCGGGCCATCCGGGCGCTCTTCGAGAATCGTTCCCTGAAGGACATCGTCGACGGCGATCCCGCGAAGCCGGGTTCGCTGCACGCCGACCTCCGCGACGGCGGCGAACTGCGCATCGTGATCAACGAGGCCCTGATCCGCGATCATTTCAGCGGCCAGAAGGCCGAACGCCTGCGCGCGGTCTTCATGCAGGTCGACGCCCCCGACCACCGCATCATCGCCTCGGCCATCTATCTCCGCGACACTTCCAAAGGCCAGGTCATCCTCGTCACCAAGGACGCGTGCATGGCGCTGAAGGCGCAGGCCCTCGGCCTCGAGGTCCAGGACTACCGCAACGACCGCGTCGAGACGAGCGACGTCGGCGACTACCGTGCGATCAGGGTCTCGGCCGCCGCGATGCGCGATTTCCGCGAGCTCGGCCAGGTGCAGGTCAAGGTGAAGGAGGAACCCCCGCTGCTCATCAACGAATACGTGATGTTCACCTCCGACTCCTGGAGCGAGCCCGCCCGTCACGTGGGCGAGGGCGCCTTCGTGCCGCTCGGACTCTACCGGGAGTTCATGTCGTCGGACAGCGGCGCCCGCAAGGGTCTCCAGATGCCCCGCGGGATGCGCGTCATCCCGAAGAACTTCGAGCAGTGGATCTTCCTCGACGCGCTGCTGAATCCGGAGATCCGTCTGGTCACTTGCTTCGGTCGCGCGGGCACGGGCAAGACTTTCCTGTCGATCGCCGCGGCCCTGTCCCAGGTGCTGAGCGATTTCTCCCCTTACAAGAAGCTCTACGTCTCCCGGCCGGTCGTCCAGATCGGCAAGGACATCGGCGCGCTGCCGGGTTCCAAGGAGGAGAAGCTCTCCCCATATATCCAGCCATACTTCGACAACCTCGAGGTCCTCTTCTCGAAGAACGGGCACGCCGGTCCGACCCCGACCGCCAAGGAGGCCGTCGCCACGGACACGCAGCGGCGCCAGAAGAAGGCCCAGGCGATGAAGACCCCCCAGCCGATCTTCGGCTCGCAGTTCCAGGCCATCAACCAGCCGCGCAAACCCTACCAGTGGCTCATCGACTCCGGCCTGATCGAGATCGAGGCGATGACCTTCATCCGCGGACGTTCCATCGGGCATGCCTTCATGATCGTGGACGAGGCCCAGAACATGACGCCGCACGAGGCGAAGACCGTCATCACGCGCATCGGCGAAGGTTCCAAGGTGGTCCTGATCGGCGACCTGGACCAGGTCGACACGCCTTACCTGGACGGCAAATCCAACGGGCTCATCCATACCCACGAGCGCATGAAAGGCCACGCCATCACGGCCAACGTCCGCCTCCTGAGCGGCGTCCGGAGCGCCCTCTCCGAACTCGCCGCCCAGCTGATGTGAGCAACTTCCGGTCCCGGTCGGCCCGGTCGGACTAGTCCGCTCTTGCGGCGTGCTTCGCGGCGGTTTCCCTTCGTGCCGTGGAGAAGGAGACCCCGATGCAAAGGCAGTACCGCGAGTTTCGTGAGAAGCTCGCGGCGGGGACCATCCTGCTTTTCCGCCTGGGGGATTTCTACGAGGTCTTCGGCGAGGACGCCGAGATCGCCGCCAAGGTGCTCGGTTTGACGCTCACCAAGCGACACGAGACGCCGATGGCCGGCTTGCCGCACCACGCCGCCCCGGCCTACGTGAACCGGCTCCTGGCCGCCGGATGGAAGGTCGCCATCTGCGACCAGCTCGAAACCCCCGTCGCCGGCAAGCTCGTGCGCCGCGGACTCACCCGCATCCTGACGCCCGGGACCGCGCTGGAGGACTCCCAGCTCGACTCGCGTCGCGGCAACTACCTGGCCGCGCTGTGTTGGGACAAGCAAGGCTGGCACGCCGCCTGGCTCGACGTCTCGACGGCCGACTTCCGGTTGGCGACCGACGCCGGTCCCTCGCGCCTGCTTCCGTTGCTTCATTCGGTCTCGCCCCGCGAGGTCATCCTGCCCGAAGGGTCGGAACCGTCCGCGGACGACCGCGAGGCGCTCGAAGTCTTCCTGCAGGGCCGGGCGATCTCGCGCCTTCCGGGCTGGAACTTCGACGGCGCCGCCGGCGCCCGACTGGTCGCGCAGACGCTTTCCGTCCACGGGCTGGCCGGGTTCGGCCTCACGGACGATCACCCGGCCCTCGGTCCCGCCGGCGCGGTGCTCGGCTACGTCACCGACTCGCTCTGCGACCGTCCCAAGAACTTGTTCCGTCTCGTCGAGGCCAAGCTCGGGGCCGCCGTGCTCCTCGACGCCGCTTCTTCGAGGAACCTGGAGCTCTTCGCGTCTTCGAACGGCCAGCGCGAGGGGTCCTTGCTCGAGACGATCGACCGGACGGAGACGCCTTCCGGCGCCCGCCTGCTGGCCCTTTGGCTGGCCGAGCCGTCGACGGATCTCGCCACGATCGCCCGCCGCCAGGACGCGGTCGGCGAATTCTTCAGGCATCCGGGCGCGGCCTCCCGCGTCGGCGAGGCGTTACGCGGGGTGCGCGACATCGCCCGCATCCTCGCCCGCCTGCAGAACCGGCTGCGTAATCCCCGCGAGCTCGGGGGCGTGCGCGATACCCTGCGCTCCTTGCCGTCCATCCGCGAGGAGCTGCTCGCCCTGCCCGGCGGGGCCCTGGCCGGGCAGGCCGCGCGCATCGATCCCGAACCGGCGCTGCTGGCTCGTCTCGAGGCGGCGTTGGGCGACGAGCTGCCGGTCGACCTGAGCGAGGGCGGCGCCTTGCGTTCCGGCTACGACGCCGAGCTCGACCGGCTGCGCTCGTTGGCCACGGACAGCAAGACCTGGATCGCCGAATTCGAGCGTAACGAGCAGGGTCGCACCGGGATCAAGTCCCTGAAAGTCCGTTATAACGGCGCGTTCGGTTACGCGATCGAGGTCACCAAGGCCAACCTAGCCTCGGTCCCGCCCGACTATATCCGCAAGCAGACGATGGTGAACGCCGAACGTTTCACCACGGAGGAGCTGCGCGCGAAGGAACGCGAGGTCCTCCGCGCGGACGAACAGGCGCTCGCCCGCGAGACCGAGCTTTTCCAAGCCCTCCTGGCCGAGGTGGTCGCCCGGACGGAATCCCTGCTCGCCACGGCCCAGGCCGTCGCCGAGGCCGACATCCTCCGCGGCTGGGCCGAGCTCGCCCGCGAGGCGGGCTGGGTCAAGCCCGTCGTCGACGACTCCGACGTCCTCGAGGTCGGCGAAGGCCGCCATCCGGTCGTGGAACGCATGCTGCGTTCCCGCCCCGGCGCCGGTTCGTTCGTGCCGAACGACACCCGCCTCGGCAGCACGGGCGAACAGATCGCCTTGCTCACGGGCCCGAACATGGCGGGTAAGTCGACTTACATCCGTCAGGTCGCCCTGATCGCCTTGCTGGCCCACCTGGGCTGCTGGGTCCCCGCCTCCTCGGCGCGAGTGGGGCTCGTCGACCGCATCTTCTGCCGCGTAGGCGCGTCCGACGAGCTGGCCCGCGGCAATTCGACCTTCATGGTCGAGATGAACGAGACCGCGAACATC
>SYID01000206.1 GCA_005798925.1 Verrucomicrobiota bacterium | reverse complement strand
GGCAAGATCTTCGTCCTCGGTCTCACGGATGTCATCCGCATCCGCACCGGAGAGCGCGGCCCGGCAGCCATCTGAGCCTCGGTCACTCTCTGATGAAAAGGGCGTCCTGCGGGACGCCCTTCTTGTTGGCTCACTTCGCCGCCTTGGCCGCGGCCCGCTTGGCGAGCATGCCGGGCGAGTTCCACTTGATCACGTGATAGGTGGCCTGGCCCTCGCCGGCGTTACGGATCGCATGGTCGATGTTCGCCGCCTGGAAGATGACCGAGCCGGGACCGAGCTTGACCCAGTCGCCGGCGACCAAGGCTTCGACCGTGCCTTCCTTGACGATGAGCAGTTCCTCATCGGCATGCTGATGAGGCGGGTGCGGAGCCTGGCCGGGGTTCAACGTCGTGATGTGGTATTCCAGCTCATCGAGCGTCGCGGTCGGCGCCTGGCAGACCTTGCGATAGGCGCCGATCTTGGTCGGCTTGACGGTCAGCTTCTCCCAATCGAAGGCCATCGAGCCCATGATGGGCTTGGCGGCAGGGACGTCGGCGGCGAGCGGGGCGCGGCCGATGAAGCCGGTGAGGCCGAGGCAGACGGAGGCGGTCAGGGCGGCGACGACGAGGTCGCGACGATTCGGGGTAGGCATAGGGACTTCATAGGAAAGCTCCTGAGGGGAGTAAAGAGCCCATCCAGACGCCTTGCCCTCGGCCCGCCCGCGGGCCTAATCTTCCTCATGCTTCGCCCCGCGTACCGATGGACGGCCGCCCTGTTCGCCTGGGCGCTCCTGCTCGCGGGCTGCGGCGACGGACGGACGACCGCCGAGAAAGCGGCCGCCGAGGGCTACCTGATCGTCAACAACATGGCGGAACCCTCGGGCCTCGACCCTCAGACCATCACCGGCCTGAGCGAGAGCCACATCGTCGGCGCCCTGTTCGAAGGTCTGGTCAACTATGACCCGAAGGACCTGCACCCCGTCCCGGGCATCGCCGAGAGCTGGACGATGTCGCCGGACGGCAAGGCCTGGACCTTCCGCCTGCGCGCCGACGCCCGCTGGTCCAACGGCGACCCGATCACCTCCGCCGACTTCCTCTTCAGCTACGAACGCATGCTCCGGCCGAGCTTCGGGGCGGAATACGCCTCGATGCTGCACGCCGTGCGCGGCGCCAAGGATTTCGCCGCCGGCAGGGCCAAGGACTTCCGTTCCGTGGGCTTCCGCGCCCCGGACGCGCGCACGCTCGTCGTCGAACTCGAGCACCCCGTGCCCTACTTCCTCCAGCTCGTCTGCCACCACAGCTGGATCCCCGTGCACCCGCCGACCATCCTCAAGCACGGCGCGATCGATTCGCTCAACACCCCGTGGACCCGCCCGGGCGCGATGGTCTGCAGCGGCGCGTTCACGCTCGAGTCCTGGGAAGTCGCCCGGCGCGTGGTCGTGCGCAAGAACCCGCTTTACTGGAACGCCCGGGAAGTCTCGCTCGACGCCATCGAGTTCCGGGCCATCGCCGACCTCTTCGCCGAAGAACGCGCCTTCCGCGGCGGCGAGCTCCACGTCACCGGCGCCGTGCCGCCCTACAAAGTCTCCAAGCTCCGCGAGCAGAAAGCGCCGCAGCTGCGGATCGACCCCTTCCTCTCCACGGCCTACGTGTGGGTCAACTGCGACATCCAAGGAGCCAGGCCGGCGGACGTCGCCGCCCGCAAGGCGCTGGGCGACGCGCGCGTGCGCCGCGCCCTCGGCATGGCGCTCGACCGAGAGCTGATCGCCGAGAAGGTCCTCCGCGCGGGGGAGACCCCGGCCCTGCACTTCACCCCGCCCGGGACCGGCGGCTTCCAGCCGACGGTGCGCTGGAAACAAGACGTCGGCGAAGCGCGCCGGCTCCTGGCCGAGGCCGGTTATCCGGACGGGAAGGGCCTGCCGAAGTTCGACTACCTCTACGCGACCTCCGAGGGACAGCAGATGGTGGCGCAGGCCTACCAGGCCATGTGGCGGCAGCGCCTGGGCGTCGAAATCGAACTGCGCAACCTCGAGTGGAAGGTCTACCTGACGGCCATGCGCAAAGGCGAATTCCACCTCTGCCGCGGCGCCTGGGTCGGGGATTATAACGACCCTAACACCTTCCTCGAGATGCTCATCACGGGCAACGAGCTGAACAACTCCAACTGGAGCGACGCCGAGTACGACCGCCTGCTCGGACTGGCCGCCCGCGAGACCGACGCCGCCAGACGCTTCGGTTATTTCCAGCAGGCCGAGGCCCGGCTGGTCGAGCAGGCCCCCGTCCTGCCGGTGGTCTTCAACAAGAACAAGTTCCTCATCCGCCCCGAAGTGCAAGGCTGGCACCCGACCCTCCTGGACCAGCACCCTTTCACGGCGGTGCGGCTCGTCCCGGCGAAAGGGGATTGAAGGCCGACGGGGTCCGCGTAAGGTAGGGGCCTCGCCATGCGTCCCCTCGCCCTCGCCCTGCTCGCCGTCTTCGCCGCCGCCGCCGCCCAGACCGACCCGCTCCGACCGGCCGTCGACGACAAAGCCTTCGCCAAGCTCCGCGGCGTCACGTTCTTCTACATCGATGTCGTGACCTCCGAGAACCGGCCGGAGGAGGTCGACCTCCGCGGCGAGATCCGCGACGGCATGGAACTTGAGCTGCGTCGCGCCAACATCACCCCGAAGGCCATCGAAGGACTCGGCGCCGAGGCGGCCACGCCGCTGCTGCTCATCGACGTGCGCTTCGACCGCGGCCTGGGCCGCTACAACGCCGACGTCACCCTCTCCGTGCGCGACAACGCGACCATCACGCGCAACAAGGAGGCCGTGCTGGCCCAGTCCTATTCGCAGTCGCGCCGCGCCCTCGGCACGTCGGACACCGCCCTGAACAAGGAGATCAAGGCGCGCAGCCGCGAGATGATCCAGGAGATCATCGAGGGCATGAGGCGGCTGAAGTGAACGACCGGCCTTGGAACTGCTGAAGAAGATGCGAGGCGCCGGGGCGGAACCGCCGCCGCGTTCCTCTTTCAAGGAGATCGTCGCCGCGGCTTCCGCCGCGACCGTGGTCATCGCCGGCCTGGCGTGGTTGACCTCGGCCCTCGAGGTCGCCCTCCTCCTCGGGACCTTCGCCGCCAGTTCGCTGCTCGTCTTCGCCTATCCGGACGCACCCTTCAGCCAGCCGCGCAGCGTCCTGCTGGGACACCTCATCGGCAGCGCCTGCGGGCTGACCGCCGCCCTCTTGCCGCCCTGCTGGTGGGGACCGGCCGCGGCGGTCGGCGCCGCCGTCACGATGATGAAGCTCGCCCGCGCGGTGCATCCGCCGGCCTGTTCCAATCCGCTGATCCTCTGCGCGCTCCCCCAGGCGTCCTGGGCCTTCCTCCTCTTCCCCACCCTGACGGGCGCCGGCCTCATCGTCCTCGTCGCCCTGTTCTATCATAACTTGCGCCGCCCCGCCCGCTGGCCCAATTATTGGTTCTGAACCCATGTCCTCCGTCGAAGCCCGCCTCGCCGAACTCGGCCTCACCCTGCCCGTGCCGCCCGCCGCCGCGGGCGCCTACGTCCCCGCCGTGCGGACCGGCGACCTGCTCTACCTCGCCGGCACCCTGCCGATGCAGGACGGCAAGGTCGTCTCGTTCGGCAAGGTCGGCCGCGAAGTCGACCTGGCCCAAGCCGCCGCCGCCGCCAAGCTCTGCGCGTTGAACGCCCTCGCCAACGCGAAGGCCGCGCTCGGCTCGCTCGACCGCGTCACCCGCGTGGTGATGGTCAACGGCTTCGTCAACGGCGTCGACGGCTTCAGCGACAGCCCCAAGGTGCTCAACGGCGCCTCGGAATTCCTCCTCCAGGTCTTCGGCGACGCGGGCAAGCACGCCCGGGCCGCCGTCTCCGTCAACGGGCTGCCGCTCGGCGTCTCCGTCGAGGTGCAGATCGTGCTCGAGGTCCGCGACTGAAAGCTCAGCCGTCGGACAGGCTGATCTTGGTGAAGTCGATGCTGAACGCCCTCCCTCCGGGCGGCTTGCCGCAGTTGCCCACCATCCCGCAGGCGCGCTTCACGAGCTCGGCCATGCGCGCGTCGCGCGGGCGGCTGAGCCAGGCGGAGAACGTGACGAAGCCCGAGGCGTCGACGCTGAGCGTCACGCCGCACGAACCGCCGGCCTCCACCGAGGCGCCTTCGGCCGCGACGACTTCGTTCCAGGCCGTCCGCAGACGGGCCTGGACCTCGCCGGCGTAAAGCGCCTGGGCCGAGGAAGCGCCGCCCTCGCCCCCGTTGTCGCCGGTGCCGTAGGAGCGGCCTTTCTTCACCGAGACTCCCCCGATGCCGCCCGACTTCGCGCCGGAGCCGGTCCGGCCGCCCTTGGCCTTGTAGAAATCATCCAAGGTCATCTTCGCGCCCTTGCTGCTCGTCCCGGCCTTCGTCGCCGCCTTCGTCAGCGATTTCGGGGCGCCGACGGACTGGCGGCCCGCCTCCTCGGCCTGCTCGCGGTCGCGCAGGACCTTCTCGACGTCGAGCTTCGGCACCTTGATGCGGGCGATGCCGGCGTTGGCGCCGGATTCGGAGCCTTTGGCCACGCCGGGAGCCTTGCCGACCTCGCCGGGTCGCTTGTTCGGGATGCCATTGAGGTCGACGAGCAAGGGGTCGTCCGGCTCGACGGCCTCGCCGGTCTGGCGCGCGGCGAACCAGGAGAAACCGATGATCGCCGCGAGGATGCCGAGATGCACCGCGAGCGAACCGATCCAGCCTTTGCCCCCGTTGGACATGCTCAGCGCGTCTCAGTGTCGAAGCCGACCTTGGTCAGGCCCTTCGCCTTGGCGGTCGACAGGACGTCGATGACCTTCTGATAGGAGAGCGTGCCGTCGCCGCGGATACGGACCACGGGCTGGTCGGCCTCAGGGAGGGCCGCGATCGCCGCGAACTCGGCCTCGAGCTGGGCCGGGGTCACGCGACGCTGGCCGAAGGAGAACCCGCCGTCCCGGTCGATGCTCACGATGCGATACTGCGTCTTCGCGTCCGGCGTCTTACCCGCGCCTTTGTCGGCCTTCGGGAGGTTGACGGCGGTGGTCTGCTCGAGCACCGGCGTCGAGATCATGAAGATGATCAGCAGCACGAAGCAGAGATCGAGCATGGGCGTGACGTTGAGCTCGTTCATCACGTGCAGCCGGTTGGGCTTGGAGAAGGAGCGGGCCATGGCGTCTTACTGGGCGTCTTCCCAGCCCGGCAGGGCGGCCGGCGGAGCTTCGGGGGCCGGGGCGGAGGCCGCCGAAGCGGCGGTGGAAGCGGCGGCGCGCCGGAGGTGTTCGCGCTCCTGGGCGGCCTCGAAGTTACGACGCGCCTCGCCCTCGAGCTCGAGCTCGACGCGGTCGGCGAGCGAACTCGCGAAGTTCTCGAGTTCGGTGGTCATGATCTTCACCTGCGTGAGCAGGTAGTTGTAACCGAAGGTGGCGGGGATGGCGACGAGCAGGCCGAGGGTCGTCGTGACGAGCGCGCCGGAGACGCCGGGCGCGAGCTGCGCGATGCTGGCCTTCTCGGTCAGCGCGCCGAAGGTGACCATCACGCCCCACACCGTGCCGAGCAGCCCGAGGAAGGGGCCGCCGGAGACGAGCGAGCTGAGGAGCACCATCTTGTCCTCGTATTTCACCATCGTGCGGGCGACGCCGCGCTGGATCGCGTTCTCGACGTGGCCCATGCAGAGCGTGACGTCGGCCTGGCGCACGAGCCGTCCCTTGTGGCGTTGCACGGCGGAGACGGCCTCGGCGACGAGGAACTCGTAAGGGCCGAGATTGGAGCCGCGCGGGAAATTCAAGGCGACGACGGAAGGCTCGTCGCGCAGGCGGCGTTCGAACGCATGGTTGCGACGGCGGGATTCCTGGACGTCGGACCACTTCTGGATCATCGCGCCCCAGCCGATGAACGAGCAGATGAGCAGGACGACCGCGACGGCCATGCCGGCGGCGTCCATCTGCTGGAAGTACCAGAGGGCGCCCTTCGAGCCCTCGGCCAGCACGAGCATGAAAACGGGTGAAAGCATCGGCTCATAGGCAATCCGCGGAAAGTTCGGCTTCAACCTGAAAAGGTTCGGGTCGCGCTTGAAACGGAAGGCGTTCGCCTGCACGATACGCTGCTTGATCCCTCGCCCGCCATCCTGCCTAGGCTGCGCCCAGACGCCCGCGGCCTTCTTCACGCTCGTCGCCGGCGGCAAGGCGGAGACCTATGCCTGCTGCCAGGGCTGCCCCGCCCTTCTCGACGGCGCGATCCTGCCCTCGCTCGCGCTCGGACTGAAGCTGTCCGTGCCTACGCCGGTCGGCAGAGGGAAATGTCCGGCCTGCGGCTTTCGCTGGGCCGACTTCGATCGGCTTCACCGCCTGGGTTGTCCGACCTGCTACGAAGCCCACGCCCCCCAGGCTCTCACCACGATCGCCCGCCTCCAACCGGGTTTGGAACACCAGGGACGACGTCCATTCGACCCGGTCGCGGACCGGGAAGCACGCCTGACCAAAGCCCGCGCCTCCCTGAAAGAGGCCCTGAAAACCGAGGATTACGAGGCTGCGGCCGCCCTGCGTGACCTGATCCTTTCCCTCGAGAACGGCCAGTCCGAGAGCCGGACCTGACTCCATGCGCCCTACCGCCCTGCTGACCAACGACGACGGCATCAACGCCGCGTTCCTCCACGCCTTGGCGGCGGCCTGCGCCTCGGCTGGCTTCCGGGTGATGGTCGCGGCCCCCTCAGGCGAGCGCAGCTGGATCGGCCGGGCCTTCAGCCGCCACCGCGAAGTCACCGTCGCGGACTACCACGACCTCGGCGAGCGTGCCTGGGCCATCGACGGGACCCCTTCGGACTGCGTCAATATCGCCCTCGGCCACCTGCTCGGCGAAATCCGCCCCGACGTGGTCTTGTCGGGCATCAACATCGGGTTCAACGCCACGATGCCCCTCTGCCTCAGTTCGGGCACCCTGGCCGGGGCGACCGAGGGCACGGCCTGGGGCATCCCGGCCGTGGCCTGCTCGCTCGACCTCGAACAATCCCTCTTCGAGCAAGTGCATCGCGCTTCTTCCGTCTGCCCGTCGGCCTTGCGCCCCCACCTGGAATCAGCCGCCCGCCATGCGGCGCGCTTCGCAGAAGCGCTGGTCGGCCAGCCCGACCGGGGCATGCTCGTCCACAGCCTGAACTACCCCGCCACCGTCACCGACGACACCCCGATGGAACGCACCCGGCCGGCGCTGGTCCGCCACGGTTCGCTTTTCAAGCCTTCGGCCTTGGGCTATTCCTTCGCATGGAACGACGGCGAGAACCTCGCCGTCGACCAACAATCGGACCTCGCCGTCCTGGAGCGAGGCCTGATCAGTCACACCGTTTTCGATTTCGGCGGCACCGCGCCGCTCTGAGCCGTTTCAGTGGCTGTGGCTGTGACCGTGATCGTGGTCATGGTCATGATGTCCTTCGCCGGCGAAAAGCACGGGGAGAAGCAAAACCAGGCCGACGATGAAAGCCGGGGCCCAAGCGTTGCGCAGGCCGTGGGCGGAAAGGAAGGGATAGAAGGCGACGTAACCCGCCAACGCCCAGGCGCCGAGGTGATTCGGGAAGATCCACAATCCCTTGAGGCCGGCGTCGTTGGCGCGACGCTGCACGTAGACGGAAAGGAAACCTGCGAGGAAAGTGGCGGAGAGGATGAGCAGGAAGACCGCGAAAGGCGCCCATCCTTCGACGGCGTGGTGATGGATCTCTTCGGCCTGCTTCTTGAAGTCAGCGGCGACGGCGGCTTCCGCCTGGGCCGTGGCGGCCTTGACGTCGAACGCCTTGCCCTTCGCGGCGGCCTTGGCCTTGGCGACGGCCTTCTCGACCAGACCAGCCTTCACGACGGCTTCCTGGGCGTGGGCCGAGGATTCGGGCAGCGTATCGCTCATGTAATGATAAGCCCCGGCGGAGACGCCGTAGAAGACCGCCGAAAGCAGGACGAGGTTGAGGGCCAGGCCGAGGCGGCCGAGAGGCTTGGTAAGATCCAGCGAGAAGCTCATGGGTGCGAAGCCGCAACGTAGGTCGCCCGCCCTGCCCTTCAATTCCAAACTTGGAAACCCGCCCGCAAACCGCCTGATTGGGTCCAGCCATGGCCCGC
>SYID01000205.1 GCA_005798925.1 Verrucomicrobiota bacterium | reverse complement strand
GTTGCTCGAACCCCTGCGCGAACTCTTCAAGGACGAAGTCCGCGCCCTCGGCGAAGCCCTCGGTCTCCCCCACGACATGGTCTGGCGCCACCCGTTCCCGGGCCCCGGCCTGGCCGTCCGCGTCTGCGGCGACATCACCAAGGAACGGCTCGAGGTGCTGCGCAAGGCCGACGACATCTTCATCAACGAGCTCCGCGCCTCCGGCCAGTACGCCAAGGTCTGGCAGGCCTTCGCGGTCTTCCTGCCGGTGCGCAGCGTCGGCGTCATGGGCGACGGCCGCACCTACGACAACGTCTGCGCCCTGCGCGCGGTGACTTCTTCCGACGCGATGACCGCCGACTGGGCCCGCCTGCCGTACGACGTGCTGCAGCGCGCCTCCACCCGCATCATCAACGAGGTGAAGGGCATCAACCGCGTGGTCTACGACGTCTCGTCCAAGCCGCCCGCGACCATCGAATGGGAATAAGCCGGGCTTTGCCCCGTTGACACTCCTCCGGCCCGACCTTACCTAGACGCCAGTGTCTGCACCCGGCTTCCAGGTCATCGCGCGCCGCTGGCGCCCCCGCCGGTTCGACGAACTCGTCGGCCAGGAGCATATCGTCAAGACGCTGCGCAACGCGCTCGAGACGAAGCGCATGGCCCACGCCTACCTGTTCATCGGTCCCCGGGGCACCGGGAAGACCACCACCGCGCGCATCCTGGCCAAGGCGCTCAACTGCGCCGGCGGCCCGAAGCCCGACTTTTCCCTCGACGACCCGGTCTGCCTCGCGATCGAGCAGGGCAGCTGCCTCGACGTGGTCGAGATCGACGCCGCCTCCAATCGCGGCCTCGAGGACGCGAAGCAGATCCGCGACGAGTGCCAGTACGCCCCGACCAACTGCCCGTTCAAGGTCTTCATCATCGACGAAGTCCACCAGCTGACGAAAGAAGCCTTCAACGCCCTGCTGAAGACGCTCGAGGAACCGCCGCCCTGGGTGAAGTTCATCCTCGCGACGACCGAAGCCGACAAGATCCTGCCGACCATCACCTCGCGTTGCCAGCGCCTGGAGTTCCATCCGATCTCCGAGGAGGTCATCGCCGCCCAGCTCGCCCGCATCGTCAAGGCCGACGGCGTCACGGCCGACCCTCATGCCCTCACGGCGATCGCCCGCCTCGCCGCCGGCGGGATGCGCGACTCCCAGTCCATCCTGGATCAGGTCATCTCGTTCGCCGGCAAGCAGATCACGGAGGCCGACGTGCTCTCGATCTACGGCCTCGCCTCGGCCCAGCAGGTCACCGACCTCTGCCACGGCATCGCGTGCGGCGACGGCAAGAAGGTGCTCGCCCTGTGCGACGTCTTCCATGCCGAGGGTCGAGACCTGCTGCGCGTCCTCGCCGACCTGCAGTCCCGCGCGCGCGCCGCGACCCTCGACGCCGTCCGTTCCGGCGGGACTTCCGCCCAGCTCGGCGCGCCGCTGGCGACCGAACAGCTGGTCCGCCTCTTGGAGTGTCTGCAGGAAGGGGAGAACGGCATCCGCCAAGGGCTTTCGCCGCGCGCGAACTTCGAGGTGACGCTGCTCAAGGCGATCGAGCAAAGCAGGTCGCGGTCGATAGACCTCCTCATCAAAGACATCGCCGCCGCCGCAGCTGGTCTCCCTCGGGAGCCCGGCCAAAAAAAAAAATAAGGACCCCGCCGGCGGCCCCTGAGTCCGCCACGGAACCGGTCGCGCCCGCGGACCCCGCCGAAGCGCCCACCGTCGCCGCCGTCGCCCCGCCTTCCCGTTTCGTCGACGTCCCCATCGAGGACGCCGGCAACCTCGAGGAATCCCTGCCTCCGCTCGACGTCGAGTCCGCCGAGGCCGAAGCCGCCCACTCCGACCGCCGCGCCGACTTCGTCTTCCCCGGGCCGTCCCTCGCCAGCCTCCCGGTCGCCGAGGTCGGCACGACGGCCTTCCCGGGCGACAAGGAGTTCCAGGAGGCGGTCGACACGCTGCCGCCCGGCCTGCGGCAGAAACTCAAGGACACGATCGGCGCGGACTTCACGGCGTTGCGGCCGATCCCGGCCGGCAAGCTGCGCCGTCCGCTCTGACCGTGGCGCCGTCGTTCGAGATCGGCGTCATCTCCGACACGCATGGCCGCCTGCGCGCCGAGGCCATCCTCGCCCTCGAAGGGTGCGACGTGATCTTCCATGCCGGCGACGTCTGCGGTCCGCTGATCGTCCCGCAGCTCGCCGAGCTCGCCCCGTGTCACGCGGTCGCGGGCAACTGCGACGATGACGACTCCCTGCCGCTGACCGCGCTGCAGGTCTTCGCCGGCCTCCGCGTCCTCGTCCATCATGGCCACCTGCCCGTCGACGAAGCCGCCTTCCGGCCGGACATCGTCATCACGGGCCATACGCACGTCCCGAAGATCGAGCAGGCCGGCGACGTGCTCCGTCTCAACCCAGGCAGCGCCGGTCCGCGACGCTTTAACCTTCCCGTGACGGTGGCCCGGATTACGGTGCGGCAGGGCAGGGCGCGCGCCCGACTCATCCCCCTCGACGTGCCATGAAGCAGCCCTTGCCCATCGACGTACTGCAGGCCGACCTGGTCGCCGCCTGCGGACGCGTGCGCCGGCTGGTGCTTCGCGCACCGACGGGCTCGGGCAAGTCGACCCGCATCCCGCAGATGCTCCTGGACCTGAACCTGGTCCAGGGGCAGATCGTGGTCCTCCAGCCCCGCCGCATCGCGGCCCGCCTCCTCGCCGCGCGCATCGCGCAGGAGCGCAACGTGCGTCTCGGCGGCGAGGTGGGCTACCAGATCCGCTTCGAGCGCGTCGAGTCCGCCCAGACGCGCATCAAGTTCGTGACGGAAGCCTTGCTGCTCCGGCAGATGGCCTCGGACCCCGAGCTCAAGGGCGTCGGCGCGGTGGTGTTCGACGAGTTCCATGAACGCAACCTGCACTCCGACGTGGCCCTCGCGCTCGCCCGTCGGCTCCAGGAGACGCATCGCCCTGACCTGCTGATCATGGCGATGTCCGCGACCCTCGATACCGAGGGCGTGGCGAAATGGTTCGGCTGCGCGGAGACCTTGGCCGCCGACGGGCGCGCTTATCCCGTGCAGGTCGAATACACGCATCTGCCCCGTAATTCCACCCGCCCGATCTGGGACGCCGCCGCGGAACAGGTTCGCCGCGTGCTGCGCGAGGAAACCGAAGGCGACATCCTGGTCTTCATGCCGGGCTCGTATGAGATCATGAGGACGATCGGCGCGGTGCGTAACCTCCCGGAATCCGGCGGCGTGGACGTCTTGCCGCTCTACGGCGAGCTCCCTCCCGAAGAGCAGGATCGCGCGGTCAAGCCCGGCCCCGGACGCAAGGTGATCGTCGCGACCAACGTCGCGGAGACATCCCTGACCATCCCCGGCGTCCGCGCCGTCGTCGACGCCGGCCTCGCCCGCATCGCCCGCTTCGACCCGCATCGCGGCATCGACACGCTGCTCGTCGAGCCTGTCTCCCAGGCTTCGGCCGAACAGCGCGCCGGCCGCGCCGGCCGTACCGGTCCGGGCCGTTGCATCCGTCTCTGGTCGCAGACCGACCATGAAGCTCGCCCGCTGCGTGAAGTCCCCGAGATCAAGCGGGTCGACCTCTCGGAGACGATCCTGCTGCTGCTCTCGTCCGGCTGGGGCGAGGCCGCGACTTTCCCTTGGTATGAGAAGCCGGACGACAAGGCCCTGCAGCGCGCCCTGACCGTCCTCGCGGACCTCGGCGCCGTCGACGCCCAAGGCAAGCTCACGGACCTCGGCCGAAGGATGTCGGTCTTCCCGGCCCATCCGCGTTACGCGCGCATGCTCCTCGCGGCGGGCGACCTCGATTGCGTCTACGAAGTGTGCCGGATCGCCGGCCTCGCCCAGGGCCGGGACATCCTTTTCCGCAAGGTCGATGACCGCACCGAGAACGCGCGCGACTCCGTCGAGCAGGAAGACGGCTCCGACTTCTTCCCGCGGCTGGCTTTGCTGCAACGCGCGGTCGAGATGAAGTTCGACGCCGACGCCTGCGACCGCTTCGGCGTGCATGGCCAGGCGGCCCGTCAGGCCGACCAGGCCGCCCGGCAGTTCCTGCGCCTCGCGGAAGGGCAGGGGCTGCCGGTCAGCGACCGGGTCGCGGACCCTGCCGACGTGCGCCGGTGCCTGCTGCTCGGTTTTTCGGACCGCCTCGCCGTCCGTCTCGACGCCGGCACCTTGCGCTGCGCCTTGGTGCACGGTCGGACCGGCGAACTGCGCCGCGAATCCTCCATCCGCAACGCGAAGCTCCTGGTCGCGGCGGAAGTCGACGAGATCCAGGCCCGCGGCGGCGTGACGACCTATCTCTCCTTGGCGACCGCCATCGAGGAGGCCTGGTTGCAGGAACTCTTCCCGGCGGAATTCTCGACGGTCAATCAGGTCCGCTACGACGCCTCGCAGCGCCGCGTGGTCACGCGCGTCGAGCGACGTTTCCGCGACCTCGTCCTTGAAGCCAAGGAGCGTGACGACGCCCCTTCCGACGCCGCCAGCCGCCTGCTCGCGGAAGAGGTCGCCGCCGGCCGTCTCGAACTCGAAAAGTGGGATGCGCCCGTGGATGCGTGGATCCGGCGCGTCAATTTCCTCTCCAAGCACTGCCCTGAGCTCGGCATCCCGCCGTTCGACGAAGCCGCGCGCCGCATGGTGATCGAAGAAGTCTGCGCCGGCGCCGTGGCTTACCGCGATATCCGCGAGCGGCCCGTCTTCGGCGTCGTCCGCGGCTGGCTGACGCACGAGCAGGCGATGGCGCTCGAGTCCTATTGCCCTGAGAAGATCGTCCTGCCGCGCAAGAAGCACCCCGCCCGCATCGAGTATACCGAGGACGGCCAGGCCGAGATCGAAGCCACCGTGCAGGAGCTGTACGATTTCCCGGGCAGCAAGCTGCGCGTCTGCCTCGGTAAGGTACCGATGGTCGTCTGCATCCAGTCGCCGGCCCGACGGACGCAGCAACGCACCACCGATCTCGACGCCTTCTGGAAAGGCTCTTACGAAGGCGTGAAGAAGGAACTCCGCGGCCGTTATCCCAAGCACGAATGGCGCTGAACCCATGAGCCCTGTCGCCCTCGCCTGGTCTTCGGTCCCGATCCACGTCGTCGACTTCGAAGGCAGCGCCCGCACCGGCGTGGTCGAATTCGGCGTCGCCACCTTGCTCGGCGGCGAAATCGTCGCCGCCGCCACGAGCCTGCACGCCTCGCGCGTGCCGGTGCCCGCCATCGATACCCAGTGCCACGGACTCGGCGCCAAGGAGCTCAAGGGACGTCCGCCCTTCGAGTCCGAATGGGACCGCTGGGTGGGCCTCCGCCGGACGGGTCTGCTGGCCGCTCATAATGCCTCGGTCGAATCCGGCCTGTTGCGCGGCACCTGGTCGCGGCCCTCGGTCGTCCCGGGGTTCGTCGGGGAGTCCGCCGAGGTCGCCGAGTGGGGGCCTTGGATCGACACCTGCCGGCTGGCCCGGGCCTGGGCTCCGTCGCTCGGCGATTTCCGTCTGGGCGCCTTGGTCGCGGCCCTTCGGTTGGGCTCCCGGCTGGACGAGCTGTCGGCCGACCATTGTCCGTCCGGCCGCCGGCGTTACCACTGCGCTCTCTACGACGCGCTGGCCGCCGCCTTGGTGCTCCGGGCGCTCTGCGGCCAGGATGGGCGCTCCGCGGCGTCTTTGTCGCAATTAGTTCGCGACAGCATGTCGGCGCCGGCGGCTGATGACCTCATGCAAGGGGAACTCGGGCTTTAGTTTCCGCTTCACTCCCGGGGGCGGGCCCAACTAGATAGGCCTTCTCCCATGGCCTCCAAGTCCCCCATTCGCGTCGCCGTCACCGGCGCCGCCGGCAACATCGGTTACGCCGCCATCTTCCGTCTCGCCTCCGGCGCCGTCTTCGGCCCCGACCAGCCGGTCGCCCTCAACCTCATCGAGGTCGGCCCCGGCCTCAACGCCCTCGCCGGCGTGGTGATGGAACTGCAGGACTGCGCGTTCCCGCTCCTCACCGAGGTCGTCGCCACCGGCGACCTCAACGAAGGCTTCAAGGACGCCGACTGGTGCCTGCTCATCGGCGCGGTCCCGCGCAAGGACGGCATGGAGCGCAAGGACCTGCTCGGCATCAACGGCAAGATCTTCATCGGCCAAGGCGAAGCCATCGCGCGCAACGCCAAGAAATCCGTCAAGGTCCTCGTCGTCGGCAACCCCTGCAACACCAACGCCCTCATCGCCCTGCGCTCCGCCGGCAGCCTGCCCGCCGAGAACTTCTTCGCCATGACCCGCCTCGACGAGAACCGCGCCAAGTCGCAGCTCGCCGCCAAGGCCGGCGCGCACAACTCCGTCGTCAAGAACGTCGCCATCTGGGGCAACCACTCCTCGACGCAGTATCCGGACTTCACCAACGCGCTCATCGGCGGCAAGCCGGCGACCCAGGTCATCACCGACCACGCCTGGCTCAAGGAGACCTTCGTCCCCGAAGTCCAGAAGCGCGGCGCGGCCGTAATCAAGGCCCGCGGCGCCTCTTCGGCGGCCTCCGCCGCCAACGCCGCCCTCGACACCCTGCGCAGCCTTCACTTCCCGACCCCGGCCGGCGACTGGCATTCCGTCGCCGTGCTCTCCAAGGGCGACTACGGCATCGCCCCGGGCATCATGTTCGGCTACCCGCTCCGCACCAAGGCCGACGGCTCTTGGGAGATCGTGCAGGGGCTGCCGCTCGACGCCTTCTCCAAGGAGAAGATCGCGATCACCGAGAAGGAGTTGCTCGAAGAGCGCGCGACGGCTTCCGAAGCCCTCGGCTTGAAGCTCTGAAGCCGGCCTTATGAAGCAACAGGCGGCGAGGGACCTCCCTTGACCGTCTTTTTGGCGCCCCTAGGCTGACCCCATGGACCGCCTCGCTGCCGTCGATTGGTTCACGATCATCGCGGCGCTCTGCTTCTGGCAGGCGCTGGTCTGGGCGCAGCAACTCGATCGCGGATTCCCTCAGTGGCTCAACCGGCTCGCTCGGGCTGGCCTGTGGGTCTGGATTTTGGCCTATGTCTTCTCCGGCGAGCCCGGGCCCGTCATGGCCTTGGCTTCCGTGCCGGCGTTCCTCTTCGCACTTTGGCTCTGGGCGCACGGCTTACGTCGGTTCCTGGCCGACGACTTGGCGCCGGCGCCACGTCGTTACTTGGAGATGCTTTCCGCCACCGGACCGTTGGTGGCCGCGGCGGCCTGGATCTGGTCGCGCTATGATCGGACTTTCGCCGGCTTCCCCGATCCGCTCGCCACGCTGACCACGGTGCACTTCGCCATCACCTTCGGGGTGCTGCCGTTGGCGATGGCCGCCAGCGAACGTCCGCTCGCCCGCTGCCGTCAGCGCGATCTTGGACTATGGCTGTATGTGGCCGGCGCTCCGGCCACCGCGCTTTGCTTCGCCCTGCGGACGGACCCGCTTCGGCCGGGCGCCGTCGAAGTCGCGGCCGCCGTGGTCTTCGCCGCGGGCTTCCTGCTCTGGGCGGCGTTCATGCCCGTCAGGCGCGGACCGTGGCCTTACGTCTGTCTCGTCCCTGGTTTCCTGCTCGGCGTCGGCTACACCGCCGCGCACGCCTTCGGGTGGGACTATCTCACCATCCCGCAGATGGCGGCGGTGCATGGCTCGCTCAACCTGCTCGGCGCGTTGCTGCTCGCCGCCCAGGCTCCGGCGTTCGACGACGTCGCCGCGCCGGCGCCCGACCTTGATACGCCAGTCGAGGCCGGCGACCGCGCGACCGCGGTCTTCGCCGACACGCATCGCGTGGTGGTCGGCGCTTGGTCGCCGGAGGCCTTCGCGCGGGTGAAGGCGGCCCTGCTCGGATACCGTTTCTATCCCGCTCACGTGATGGCCCGGAGGACCCAATTCGAGGACGAGGGCCGGGCGGTGCGCGTCGGCGACAGGCTGGGCTTGGGTCTGTTCGTCCCGAATCTGCCCGGCCTGGCCCCCTTGTCGCTGCCCGCGATCGTCGAGGTCGACGTCGTCGAGGCCGAGGCCGAACGGGTCGCCTTGGGCTACGCGACGACGCGGCGCCATTATGGCCGCGGCGTCTGGCGGGCCGAAGTGAGGCGCGAGGGCGAAACGCTCGTCCTCACCGTCTCGTATCACGTGCGTCCCAGCCGCTGGTTCGTCTGGTGCGGGCTGCCGGTCTACCGTCGCTTCCAGCTCGCCGCTTTCCGCGCCGGCGCGGACGCCCTGCGTCGCGTGGCGGCCTAAGGCGCCGGCAGGCGGACGAGCGTGATGTCGGCGGGGCGGCAGGTGCCCAGCCGGATCTCGCCGGCGTTGGCGGCGGTGAAGATCGGCGGCTCCGGGTGGATCGTCGCGACGCCGCTGGCGGCGCGGCCGGCGTTGATCTTCTGCAGCCCGATGAAGTCGATGATGACGGGGTTGGCGCTGCCCAGCAACGTCTTCTCGGAGCGGCACCAGCTCGCGTCGAAGCCCGGCCCGCCGAGCACCTGATAACGTTCGAGCGAGAGCAGCGTCAGCACGTTGCGTTTCGCCAGCTTGGGGATGGCGCAGACCTCCACCGCGGCCTTCGAGGCGTTGAAAGGATTGTCGAGGAAGCGTTCGGCGTTGGCCATGTTGCCCAGGGAGGCCGCGGCCAGCGCGCCGTGCACGCCCAGGGCCTTGCTGTCGCTGAGCACCGGCAGGTTGATCCAGAAGTCGACCTCGTCCACGAGCGTCTTCGGCAGCACGCTCACGCGCGCGTCGCCCCACGGCACGTTCTGGGAGCCCGGCCGGGGCATCACCTGGTTCTCGTAGCGTAGCTGGCTCTCGCCGGCCCAGGCCGGCGCAAGGTTCTCCCATGCCTGGACCGGGAAGCCTTCGAACTGCTGGCTTTGCGTCGTGAGCGGCGGCAGGAAGCCGGCCTGGCGGAGGTTGTCGGGCTTGGCGTCGCAGAGCGTGATGGACTGCTGGGCGAAACCGCGGCGCATCAGCGCCGCCGTCACGGCCCGGACCAGCGGCTTGGGCGTGGACAAGCCCGCGCCGCCTTCCGCGGAAAGCTTGAGCCCGCAGCGACGCAGGTCGGCCGGGCGGAGCAGGACGCCCGTCCGGCTCTCGAACTCCCCGAGGGTGCGTTCGACCGCCGTCGCGTATTCCGCGTCGGCGAAGCCGCCGAGCTTCTGCTCGAGGAGCAGGAGCTTGGGGTCGGTCGCGGCGACGCCCGCGACGGAGCCGACGAGGACCAAGGCGAGGGCGGCGAAGGTGCGCATAGGACTCATCTTCGCCGCCGGCCTGCCCCGCCGCAAGCCGCTGTTTTGTTTGCACGGGAAGGGCGAGGCCCCATCGTGAGGCCCATGTCCGCCCCTGTCGTCCTGCCCCAGCGCCGCATCCTCGGACTCATCTTCCTGACGGTCTTCATGGACATCGTGGGCTTCAGCATCATCATCCCGCTGTTCCCGCACCTGCTCGACCATTATATCCGTGCCGAGGGCTCGTCCGGCACCCTGATCGGCTCCATGAACGCGGCCGCCGAATGGATGGGCGGCGACACCGTCTTCAAGAAGACCGTCCTTTTCGGAGGCCTCCTCAGCACGCTTTATTCCCTGCTGCAGTTCGTCTTCTCGCCGATCTGGGGGGCTTGGTCGGACCGGATCGGCCGGCGGCGGATCCTGACGATCACGCTCGCCGGCAACGCTCTGTCCTATCTGCTCTGGGTCTTCGCCGCGCAGTTCTGGGTGGTCGTCGCCACGCGCCTCGTCTCGGGCATGCTGGCCGGCAACATCGCGGTCGCCAGCGCCGCCGCGGCCGACGTCACCGACGAGAAGGAGCGGACCAAAGGCATGGCCGTGGTGGGCGTCGCCATCGGCCTGGGTTTCGTGTTCGGTCCCGTCATCGGCGGCCTCGCGGCCGGCTTCCAGTTCGCCCATTCCGCCGCGACGGGTTCCTTCGGGCTGAATCCTTTCTCGGTGCCCGCCGTCATCGCCGCTTCGCTCGCCTTCCTCAACTATCTCCTGGTCGTGCGTTTCTTCCCCGAGACCCTGCCGCCCCAGCGACGCGCTCTGGCCGACGCCAGGCGTCCGTCGGTCTTCGACCTGGCCCAGGTCCGCTCCTCCGCGGTGCGACGCACCTCCTTCGCGAACCTGGTCTACCAGATCGCCTTCACGGGCATGGAGAACACCATCGTCTTCCTGACGCTGGCGTTGTTCGCCTACAGCCCGCGCGACAACGCCTGGCTCTTCCTCTTCAACGGCGCCTGCATGATCTTCGCCCAAGGTCTCGCCCGTCAGCTCGTGAAGCGTCTTGGCCAGCGCAAGGTCGTCATGCTGGGCATGCTCATCGCGGCCGGCGCGTTCCTCTGGGTCGCGCTGATCCCGCCCGCGCTCGCGGCGGACGGCGACGGGGCCAAGACCTCCTTCTATCTCGGGCTCGGGCTCATCTCCTTCGCGACGGGCTTGATCCTGCCGAGCGTCTCGGCGCTCGTTTCCCTCTATTCCGACGCCTCGGAACAAGGGCGTAACCTCGGTATCCTGCGGTCCGCCGGCTCGCTCGCTCGCGTGGTCGGTCCGGTGACGGCGGCGTTGCTGTACTTCCATTTCGGCTCCCACTTCTGGGTCTACCTCGGCGGGGCCTTGCTCATGCTGCCGGCGATCTGGATCGTCCGCGGCCTCCCCGATCCCGATCTCCGCCGGGCCGACGCCTGAGCCCGGCCTAGGCTCCGGCGAGCTCCCGGCCTAGTTCGTCGCCGCCGCGGATCGCATGCATCAGCGAGATCCCGCCGCGGAAGGCGCCGTGGAAGCGCAGGCCGGGGTGAGCGGCTTCGGCGCGCGCGAGCGCTTCTTCGCGCCGGCCCTGGCCGGCGTCGTATTGCGGGATCGCCGGATCCCAGCGCTGGATCCACTCCTTGCGCGGCGCCGCGCGGACGCCCAGCGTGTCGGCCAGCTCCTGGTCCACGAGGGCGCGGAGCTCCGGATCCGGTCGGCGCGCGAGTTCCGGCCGGCGGGCTCCGCCGATGAAGCAGCACAGGAGAACCGCGTCCGCCGGCGCGCGCGCCGGGAGGACGGACGAAGGGAAGAGGCAGCCGAGCACCTCGCGGCCTTCGCCGCCCGGCGTCAGGTAGCCGAAGCCGTCGAGCGCGTGGGGAACGTCGGCGCGGGCATAGCCGCGGGCCACGACCGTGACCGGCGGGGCGGCTGCGTGTTCCCATTCGCGGAGAAAGGGCGCGACGGTCTCGTCGAAGGGGAGCGAAGCCCACTGCCACGAAGGCGCCGTCACGACGAGGTGGCGGGCCGTGGCGCCTTCCTCGCCGCCGTCGGCGCCGCGCCAGGCGACCTGCCAGCCTCGGCGGTCTCGGCGCAGCGAAGTCGTCACGCAGCCCAGCCGGAGCGATGCGGCCCGCAGCGGCGCGGCCATCGCCTCGGCCAGTTGTTGCATCCCTTGCGGGAAGCCGACGACCTGACGGGCGGCGCGCGGCCCGCTCATCAGTCCGCGCAGCACCGAGCCGTGGCTCGTTTCCAGCGCGTGGACGCGCGGGAAGCAGGCGGACATCACGAGGCGCGACGGATCGCCGGCATGGACGCCGGACACGACCGGGTCCATCAGCATCGCGGCCGCTTCGGCGCCGAAACGGCGCGCCGCGAAGGCCGCCACGGTCTCGCCGGGCGCGCCGCCGCGGCGGACGAATGGTTCGGCCAGGAGCCGCAGCCGGCCGCGCCAGCTCAGCAGGCCGGAGGCGAACAGCGAAAGCGGATTGGCCCCGAGACCGTGGAGCTGGCCGCGGGCGAAGATGAACCGCCGGGCCGCCCGCATGTCCGCGGCCTGCACCTGTCCGGCCAGCCCATAGGCGGCGAGCAGCGCGGCGTCTTCCGGCCCTTCGAGCTGCAGGGTGTTCGGGCCGGTCTCGACGAGCCAGCCGTCTTCCCGGATCGTCCGGATCGAGCCGCCGACGCGCCCTGCCGGCTCGATGACGCGCGTCGCGGCGCCCCGCCTGGCCAAGGCGTGGGCGACGGCCAGGCCGGCCGGGCCGGCCCCGAGGATGACGGCGTCGAGCAACATGCCGGGACGCTAACTTGAATCATTAGGTTGGCAACCCTGCGGGCGGCGTGCTGTCATGGCCTCCATGAGGCTGTTTGTCTTCCTGCTGCCGGCGGCGTGCCTGGCCGACACCGTGACGATGAAGGACGGCACCTTCCTGCGAGGCCGGATCGAGCGCGTCGCGGACGGCGTGCTCGAGATGCGGGCGCCTTCCCTCGGGCAGGCCAACCTGCTGCGGCTCGAACTCGCCCAAGTGGAGGCCTTCGTGACCGACGATGAGGTCGCCGTGAGCGTCGGCGGGGTCGTCTCGAAAGGCGTCGCCAGCGCCGCGGCGGGGCGCGTCATCACGCAGGGCGGCGCCGAAGCGAACGCCTTGGATCGCACGCTGGAGCTCTGGCGCGATCCGTCGTTGCGTCCCTCCGAGGCCGGAGCGCGGCGGCAATGGGTCACGCAGGCGGACGCGGACGTCTCGGGCCGTAGCGGCGTCGTCGCGGGTTCGGGCTTCAGCGCCGGCTTCTCCGCCAAGGGCGTGACCAAGGCCGACACCCTGATCGGCGGCGTCCGCTTCATGCGCGCCGAGGCCCAGGATCAGATCTCGGCCGACGATCTGCATGCCACGCTATCGTACGAGACCAATCCCACGGACATCATGTATTGGTATCTGCGCACCGACACCGGTTTCGACAACGCCCGGCAGATCGACTTCTTCTCGGTCAACGCCGGCGGGGTCGGTTTCCGCCTGCACACCGACGCCAAGGGCAAGATCGACGTCCGCGCCGGCCTAGGACATCGGTTCGAGATGTTCTCCGCCGACCAGGCGGATCGTTCCGCCCCTTCGGCCGACTTCGGCCTCGTCCTCAACCGCGAGCTGGGCTGGGCGGCATGGGATACTTCCTTGAGCTTCGTCCCTTCGTTCCAGGTCACGGGCGATTATTACGTCCGTCATGAGACCGGGCTGACGATTTTGCGCAGCACGGGCCCCCTCTCTTTGCGCATCGGTGTCGCCAACGATTTCCGCTCCAAGCCTCTCCCGACTCAGGTCAAAACCGACACCGCTTACTTCCTCAGGACGACATATGTCTGGAAGTAGGCAGGCAGATTTTGATTAAAAATAGGCACAAATGCCTAAAATAAGGCAAACCACCTTGTGAATGGTTACCTATTGAACCGTGGCACACGGGGTGCTTTCAGTTTGTCTGTAATTAGTCACCTTTCCAATCCCCCAATCCATGAGCACCAACCCAGCCCGTCGCAACGCCATCGAAGCGATTGCCTCCCAGCCTCGCCTCCAGGGCAGCTTCGACTTCCGCAACGAGAAGATCGACCTGATCTACGGCCAGAACGTCTTCTCCCTTGATAAGATGGAGAAGCGCCTGCCGAAGGACGTCTTCAAGTCCCTCAAGGCCAGCATCGAGTCCGGAACCAAGCTCGACGCCGCCGCGGCGGACGTCGTCGCGGCCGCCATCAAGGACTGGGCCCTCGAGCGCGGCGCCACGCACTACGCCCACGTGTTCTACCCCCTGACCGGCTTCACGGCCGAGAAGCATGACACCTTCTTCGAGCCCAACGGCAACGGCACCCTTGCCCAGTTCTCCGGCAAGGCGCTGATCCAGGCCGAGCCGGACGCCTCTTCGTTCCCCAACGGCGGACTCCGCTCGACCTTCGAAGCCCGCGGTTACACCGCCTGGGACGTCACCTCGCCCGCTTACATCTTCGACACCGAGAACGGCTCCACGCTCTGCATCCCGACCGCCTTCGTCTCGTGGAAGGGCGAGGCCCTCGACAAGAAGACGCCGCTCCTCCGCTCGATGGCGGCCGTCAACAAGGCCGCCTCCCGCGTGCTCGCGCTCTTCGGCAAGAAACACGGCTTCATCTCCGCGTCGTGCGGCCCCGAGCAGGAATACTTCCTCATCGACGCCCGTCTCTTCCATCTCCGTCCCGACCTCTACACCTGCGGTCGCTCCCTCTTCGGCGCCAAGCCGGCGAAGGGACAGGAATTCGAAGACCAGTATTTCGGCACCATCCCCGACCGCGTCCTCGCCTGCATGATGGAGACCGAGCGCGAGTGCTTCAAGCTCGGCATCCCGATCAAGACCCGCCACAACGAGGTCGCCCCGGCGCAGTACGAAGTGGCGCCGATCTACGAATCCGCCAACGTCGCGCACGACCACCAGATGCTCACGATGACGCTGCTCCGGCGCGTCGCCGCCAAGCACGGTTTCGTCTGCCTCCTCGCCGAGAAGCCCTTCGCCGGCGTCAACGGCTCGGGCAAGCACGTGAACTGGTCCATCGGCGGTTCCGGCGTGGGCAACCTCCTCGAGCCCGGCCATAACCCTCACGAGAACGCGCAGTTCCTCACCTTCTGCTCCGCCGTGATCCGCGCCGTCGACCTCCACCAGGGACTCCTCCGCGCCTCCGTGGCGTCGGCCGGCAACGACCACCGCCTCGGCGCCAACGAAGCCCCGCCCGCCATCATCTCCATCTACCTCGGCGACATGCTCAACGAAGTCATCGAGCAGGTGAAGAAGAGCGGCACCGCTTCTTCCTCCCGGAAGGGCGGTCACATGACGCTCGGCGTCGACACGCTGCCCGTGCTCCCGAAGGACGCCGGCGACCGCAACCGCACCAGCCCGTTCGCCTTCACCGGCAACAAGTTCGAGTTCCGCGCCGTGGGCTCCGCCTTCTCGGTCGCCGGCCCCCTGACCGTGCTCAACACGATCATGGCCGACTCGCTCGACAAGCTCGCGGACGAGCTCGCCGCCGCCCTCAAGAAGAACTCCGACTTCAACTCCGCGCTGCAGGGCGTCCTCAAGGATATCCTCACCAAGCACGGGCGGATCATCTTCAACGGGAACGGCTACTCCGAAGAGTGGCACAAGGAAGCGGCCAAGCGTGGCCTCAAGAACCTCCGCACGACGCCCGACGCGCTGCCTGAGATCGTCGCCAAGTCGACCGTCGAGGTCTTCGAGCGACAGGGCGTCCTTTCCAAGGCCGAACTCGAGTCCCGCGAAGAGATCTACACGCACTCCTACGTGCTGTCGGTCAACACCGAGTCGAAGCTCGTCTCCGACATCGCGAAGACCCTGCTCCTCCCCGCCGCCCTCAAGTACGCCGCCGACCTGACCCCCGTCGAGAAGACCAAGTCCGGAGGCAAGCTCCGCAAGGAAGTCATCGGCCTCGCCGACGAACTCGCCGCCGCCATCGACGCCCTCGATGCCGCCCGCGAGGTCAGCAAGTCCGACACCCACGCCCAGGCCAAGCATTCCTGCGACAAGGTCCTTCCGGCGATGCTCAAGGTGCGCGCCGCCGCCGACTCCCTCGAGGAGATCGTCGCCGACGAGTACTGGCCGCTGCCGTCCTACCAGGAGCTGCTGTTCCTCCGCTAAGCCTGCCCCTCGGTCGAGACCAAGGGCCGAACCTCCGGGTTCGGCCCTTTTTGTCGGCCAGGCGGGCGAGCCCCGGCCGCCCAAGCAGAAGGCCCGTCGCGATGACGGGCCTTCGGGTGCTCGGGTGAGGACGGACGCTCAGGCGTTGTCCCACTTCTTGCGCAGGTAGGCGCCGAAGTTCTTGACCTTCTTCTTGCGACGGCGGCGTTCGGCCGGCTTCTCGAAGCCTCGCTTGGCGCGGGCGTCCTTGATGATGCCTTCGCGGTCGATCTTCTTCTTGAGGCGGCGGAGAGCCTTGTCGACGGTCTCGCCTTTGCGAATCTTGATTTCTACGGACATGTGAGCGTTTGGAGGGTCGAAAGAACAAGGGGGGAGGCCTTTCGTCAACCCCGAATCCAAGGGTATTTGAAGCCGTGAATAAGTGGGTCCGCCGGCGGGCACAAGACGCTTGCGGCGGGGGTAGGGCAGGGCAATCGTTCGGTTCACCCCTCGATGTACCTCAAGGAAATCGTCGCCAACGGATTCAAAAGCTTCGCCGACCGGACCCGCATCGAGCTCCGCCCCGGGGTCACGGCCGTCGTCGGGCCCAACGGCTGCGGGAAGTCCAACATCGTCGACGCCATCCGCTGGGTGCTGGGCGAGCAATCCGCGAAGTCCCTCCGCGCCCCGGCGATGCAGGACGTCATCTTCGCCGGCACCGACCGCCGCCGGCCTCTGCCGCAATGCGAGGTCGAGCTGATCTTCGCCGACTGCGAGAAGGAGCTGGGCACCGAGTTCGCCGAGGTTTCCGTGATGCGCCGGCTGCATCGCGAAGGCGCCAGCGACTATTTCATCAACGGCAAGCCTTCCCGCCTGAAGGACATCCAGCGCCTCTTCATGGACACCGGCATCGGCCGGATGTCCTACTCCTTCATGGTGCAGGGCCAGATCGACCAGATCCTCTCGGCCAACCCCGCCGAGCGCCGCTACCTCTTCGAGGAGGCCGCAGGCATCACGCGTTACAAGTCCCAGCGCCGGGAAGCCCTCAACAAGCTCAGCGGCGTCGACGCCAACCTCGCGCGCGTCACCGACGTCGTGAGCGAAGTCGGCCGGCAGATCGCCACGCTCCGCCGCCAGGCCGCCAAGGCGCTTCGCTACCGCCGCCTGCGTCATCGCTTCACGCACCTCGACCTCGCCTGGCACGCCAAGCAGTTCGGCGACCGACGCGCCCAAGTCGCGACGCTCGAGGCCGACGCCGCCGCCTGCCGCGCCGAAGTCGCCGGCCTCACCGACGGCCTCCGCGACCGCGAGGCGGCCCTCCTGCGGGCCCGCGCCCGGCGCGCCGAACTCGCCGAACTCGTCCAGCAGGCGCAGCAGGCCCTGTTCGATCTCCGCACGACCCGCGAGAACGCGGAAAACGAAGCCCGCACGGCCGACCTGCGTTCCGACGACCTGGGCGCCCGCCTCGGCGAGGTCCGCCGCGAGGCCCAGGAGGCCGAGTTCGCCATCGCCGAGTTCGAGATGCGCCTGCGCGGCAGTTCCGACGCCAAGTCCTCCGCGGCCGGCTCGGTTTCCGCCACCGACGCCGCCTACCGTGAGAAGACCGCGCAGGTCGAGGAGGCCGCCCGTCAGGTGGTGGAGGCGGAGAATCTCCTCCGCCGCACCCGCCAGGACATCCTCGTCGCCGAGGGCGAGATGACCCGCGCCCGCGGCGACGTCACCAACCTCGAGGTCGACCTCCGCGGCTACCAGTCGCGGCATGTCGACTTATCCGGTTCCCTCAGCCAGGCCAGGCAGGAACGCGAGGCGTTGGAGCGCCGCGTCACCGAGTCGGGCGCCGTCGTCACCACCCGTCACGGGGAGCACCAGTCCGCCCGCGCGGCCGAACAGGAGGCGACCGACAAGGGACGCGAGCTCCTGAACGAGTTCCGCGCCCTGCAGCAGACCATCTCCGAACAAGACCGCAAGGTCGCGAAGCTTTCCGCCCAGCTCGGCCTGCTCGAGCAGATGCAGTCCCGCCTCGAAGGCTTCTCCGAGGCCGCCAAGGCCGTGCTCCGCGGCGAGTTCGCCGCCGAGCTCGGGTCCGGCAAGGCCTCGGCCTTGGCCGATCTGGTCATCGTCACCGACGTCGCCGCGGCGGGCGCGCTCGAGAACATCCTCGGCGCCGCGTCCGAGGCGGTCGCCCTCGACTCCGCCGAATTCCTGCCGGGCCTCGTCGCCAAGATGGGCGAACGCCAGCTCGGCCGCGCCGTCTTCCAGGTCGAGGCCCCGCCCGCCTCCCGCGCCGGTTCCGGCGCGCCCGCCTGGCTCCGACCCGCGACATCCGCGGTCAGCGCGAAGTCCCCCGAACACGCGCGCCTCGTCGCCAACCTTTTCGACGGCTGCTACGTCTGCCCCTCGCTCGCCGACTTCATCGGCTGGTGGCGCGCCCATCCGGGCTTCGAATTCTTCCTCGTCGCGACCACGGAAGGCGATCTCGTCGATCGCCGTGGCCTCGTCTACGCCGGCCGGCCCCGCAAGGCCGCCGCCAGCGCCGGTTCCGGCGTGTTCTCGCGCGAGAGCGAGATCCGCGCCGTGCGCGCCTCGCTCGAGGCCGAGAACGACCAGCTGACGACGCTCAACGAGCAGGCTCTCGGCGTGCAGGCAGCCATCGACGCCAACGAGCTCGACGTGTCGGCCGCCCGCGACGCCACGCAGTTCGCCGCCCAGGAGCTGTCCGTCGCCCAGGCCGACGAACGTTCCGCCCGCCAGACCCTCACGGCGGCCGACGAGCGCATCGCGCGCGAGGAGCGCCAGCTCGCCGAGCTCGAGAACGCGAAGGCCGAGGCGCTCCGGCGCCGCGACCGCGCGCAGGAGACCCTGACCGCCAAGGACGCGCAGGTCGCCGGACTCCGCGCCGCGATCGTTTCCGGCGAAGCCGGCCTCGAGGCCGCCCGCGCCGAATCCGACGTGCGCCGCAACGCCCTCGGCGAGGCGCGCCTCGCCCATGCCGAGCAGCGTCAGCGTCTCGAGCTCGTGGGACGCGAGCTCGCCGACCTCGAGGCCCGGCGCGCCGAGGCCGTCGCCCGCCTGAATTCCCGGCGCGCCGAGGCCGAGCAGAACGAGAAGCTCATCGCCGAGCTCAGGGCCAAGGCCGTCGTCGCGCGCGGGACCTCGGCCCGCCTCGCCGGGGAGATCGAGACCGCCGCGGCCGCGCTCGCCTCGCGACGGGGCGAGCTCACCGAGACGGACGCCGCCGTCGAGTCCGAGGACCGCGTGCTCTCGGTCGACCGCGACCGCCTTCGCGTGGCCGACGGCCGACTGAAGGGCCTGGAAGTCTCCCTCGCCGAGCAGACCTCGCAATGCGGCTTCATCGTCGAGAAGGTGCTGGCCGACCATCAGCTCGCCGTCGCCGACGTGGACTGGCGTCTCCAGCTCTGGCTCTCCGACGGCGAGCCCGAGGGCGTCGCCAGCTTCGACGACCTCGAGGAAGCGGACGAGGACGGCTCCCGGCCCGCGCCCAAGGCCGTCGCCCGCCGCGGCGAACCCACCGCGGAGGATCTCGCTTCGATGGAGTCGGCGGACTGGCCGCCCCTCGTGCGCGAGATCGCCGAATTGCGCGACCGCATGGCCGGCATGGGTTCCGTGAACCTCGTCGCCGTCGAGGAATACTCCTCGCTGCGCGACCGCCACGACTTCCTGACCAAGCAGAGCGATGACCTTTGGAAGGCCAAGGAAGAACTCACGAAGGCGATCGAAGAGCTCAACCAGACCTCGCTCAAGCTCTTCACCGACACCTTCGAGCAGGTGCGCAAGAACTTCAAGTTCACCTTCGAGCGTCTGTTCGTCGGCGGTTCGGCCGACCTCACGATGGTCCAGGCCGAGGACCCGCTCGAGAGCGGCATCGAGATCATCGCCCAGCCTCCGGGCACCAAGCTTCGCGGCATCTCGCTCCTTTCCGGCGGCCAGAAGACCATGACCGCCGTCGCCCTGCTTTTCGCGATCTACATGGTGAAGCCCTCGCCGCTCTGCGTGCTCGACGAGCTCGACGCGCCGCTCGACGACACCAACGTGTCCCGTTTCACGGACATCATCCGCGAGTTCACCCGGCATTCCCAGTTCGTGGTCATCACCCACAACAAGCGGACCGTCTCGGCGGCCGACGCGATCTTCGGGGCGACCATGCAGGAGAAGGGCGTGACCCGCCTGTTCTCGATGCGGTTCAACAAGGAGCGCGACGAGGCCGAGCCGAGCCAGCCGGGCGGCGGGTTCACGATGGCGCGCTGAGGTCGCTTGCATTGGGACGGGCGCCGGTTAGGATGGCGAGGTCATGCTCCGTCATCTCTCCGCGCTTGTTCTCTTGCCGGCCATGGCGCTCGCCGGCGTCGCCTTCGAGACCGACCCTCGTCCCGTCAACCGCGCCGCCGTCGGCTCCAGCTACGCCGACATGCTGGCGCGGGTCACGCCCGCCGTCGTCAGCGTGCGCACGGCCGAGGTCATCCCGCAGGCGGTGTTGAACCGCTACCGCGGCCGCATCGACGCCAACAAGGTCCTCCAGGATGAGCAGACGGGCGAAGTCCTGCTGCCGACCGGCCTCGGTTCGGGCACCATCATCCATCCCGACGGCTACGTGATCACCAACCGTCACGTCGTGCTGCAGGAGGACCGTCGCGGCGTGGCGAAGACGGTCATCGTGCAGCTTTCCGACCGACGCGAATTCCGGGCCAAGGTCCTCGGGGTCGACGCGGGCACGGACATCGCCGTGCTCAAGGTCGAGGGGAAGGGCCTGCCCTACGCGCGGTTCGCCGACAGTGAGAAGGCGAGGGTGGGGGACGTCGTCTTCGCCATCGGCAACCCGCTGGACGCCGGCCTGACGGTCACTTCGGGCATCGTCTCGGCGCTGAGCCGTTCGGGCAAGCTGGGCATGGGGATGGCCTTCGAAGATTTCCTCCAGACCGACGCCGCGATCAACCCCGGCAACAGCGGCGGGCCGCTGATCGACTTCGAGGGCCGCCTGCTCGGCATGAACACCGCCATCAAGTCGGAGACCGGCGGGAGCATCGGCCTCGGTTACTCCATTCCGGCCAACCTCATCGCCGCCGTCGCGGTGGACCTCGCCAACCAAGGGCGCGTCGTCCGCGGCCTCATCGGGGTGCTCGGCGAGGACCTTTCCGTCGCCGAGGCGGCCAAGCTTTCCGTGGGCAAAGGCGGCGCCGTCCGGCTGACCGTGGTCAACGAAGGCATGCCGGCGGAAAAATCCGGCCTGCGCGTGGGTGACATCATCGTGGGGCTCGACGGTCAGCCCGTTGAGAACTGGAACGAGATGCGTCTGGCCATCTCCCGTCGCCGTCCAGGCGAAGTCCTCACGCTGAATTATATCCGCGAAGGCCGCGGCGCCCTGGCGCGCGTCGCCGTCGCGGAGCGTCCGCTGGACCGCTGAGCATGGGGGCGCTTTCCACATTTCGGAATCTGGCGGGGGGGCGGCTGCCTCCGTTGACCCGCACCGCCCTTGGCGCCGGGTTGGCGACCTTCGTGCTCGCGCTGGTCTTCTTCGAACCCGGGTCGGGCGGCGAGCCTCCGGCGAACCTCCTGGCCGATCCGGTCCGCCTCGTCTCGCCAGGAGACGCCCGCGCCGAAAGCGTGCTTTTGCTCGACCCTTCGGCGGTTTACTTTCCCGACCGCGGCAGTTCGACGAAGGCGGAATCGGGCGAGGTCGGCCAGCCGGAGGACGCCCCCTTTGCGCGTCCTGGGCCGGTGTTGCAGTTCGACCCCTCGAAGCCCTCGGGCGATCAAGTCGGATTGCAGCTGCCACGCTATGTCGTGCCTTCCCCGGCGGCGGCCATCGGCATGTCAGCCATCGAGCCCTACGCCACTTTCGGTTCCCATGGATACAGGACGTCGACCTTGGACCCGCGGGCAGGATTTTTCGAGATATACCCAATAGGTGGGGCAAAAGTACCGCTTGTGAGCGGGAAAATCGAAAATTTTAACCTAAATATCAACCTTAGTGGGGCTAAAAACTCTAAAAACAACCCTCCGGACGGCGTTCTCGAGGTAATTGTGAGCGTCGACTCCTTCGGCCAGGCGCCTTTGGGAGCGGTTTTGCGTAGGACCGGCAGCCAGCCGGCGGATGAGGCCATATTGAGCTGGGCCCGGTCGGTCTCATGGGGGGCGCGGTTATCGCCTGGAGCGTACCGTCTGATCGTCGGTCCTTGAGGGGTTGAAAGGGTTGTAAAAGCCTTGCAAAAATCCGCTTGACCGTGGCGGGCGGGACAGTCATTCAAACCCCTCCCTTCGCGTCTCCTGTACGTCGACGGTTCGCCCCTGTAGCTCAGTTGGCAGAGCGCGTCCTTGGTAAGGACGAGGTCGCTGGTTCAAATCCAGTCGGGGGCTCCACCACTTTCCACACACCAAACCCAACCACCTCCTCACCACCAAAAACCATGGCCAAAGAGAAGTTCAACCGCACCAAGCCTCACGTCAACGTCGGCACCATCGGTCACATCGACCATGGCAAGTCGACCACCACCGCCGCCATCGTGGCCGTCCAGGCCCGCAAAGGCCTGGCTGAGACCAAGTCTTACGCCGAGATCACCAAGGGCGGCACGGTCCGCGACGCCACCAAGACCGTGACCATCGCCGCCTCGCACGTCGAGTACGAGTCCGTCAACCGCCACTACGCCCACGT
>SYID01000204.1 GCA_005798925.1 Verrucomicrobiota bacterium | reverse complement strand
TCCGATTGGAGCTCCACTTGTTCCTGGATTTAGGTGGGCGGTACGTTGCCACGGCTCGGACGAGGCCGGTCGGGTCGCACCTCCCGTATATTATGTTCGTAGGGAAGGGAGGCTGCCGCGGGTGTCGAACACCGCAGGGGATGGTCAAGATGAGGGAAAAACCGCGGGAAAGCAAGCGGGGGAGAGAAGAGGGTAGATTCGCCCTTGGGTATCCGTAAACAAGGACGCATGCGATACCCCTGCGCGTTCCTGCTCCTCTGTCTCGGTCTGGTCGGCTGCCAGCAGGCCCAGCCCCGTCCGGACATCGTCCCCGCCGAGTATGTCGGCCGGCTCGCGCCGAAGACTCCCGCCCCGTTGCTTCAGAAGGGCGACCGCCTCGCGATCTGCGGCGACTCCATCACCGAGCAGAAGATGTACAGCCTGCTGATGGAGGCCTACATCGTCGCGGCGCGCTCCGACCTGCACGTCACCGTCCGCCAGTACGGGTGGAGCGGCGAGCAGGCCGGCGGTTTCCTCAGGCGCATGGACAACGACGTCCTCCGCTTCAAGCCGACCGTCGCGACGACCTGCTACGGCATGAACGATTTCCGCTACGTGCCGCAGGACGACGCCCTCGCCGCGAGCTATCGGCAGAATCAGACCGCGGTCGTGCGTAAGTTCAAGGAAGCCGGCGTGCGCGTCGTGCTCGGCTCCGCCGGGACCATCCACTCCGTCCCGCCGTGGGTGAAGACCGCCAAGGGCACCTGGCAGGAGCTCAACCTCGCGCTGCTCAACTTCCGCAACATCGGCATCGAGGTCGCCGAAGCCGAGCAGGTCGCGTTCGCCGACGTCTATTGGCCGATGCTCGTGAAGGGCCATGAGGCCCGGGCCAGGCACGGCGAAGGCTTCAAGCTCGAAGGCAACGATGGCGTGCACCCCGGCTGGGCCGGCCATGTCGTGATGGCGACCGCTTTCCTCGAAGGCCTCGGGCTGCGTGGCGACGTCGGTCAGATCGATGTCGACCTTGCGAGCGGCAAGGCGAACGCCCGTTATGGACAGCGGATCATGAAGGCCGAGGGCGGCGTGGTCTCGCTGCGTAGCTTCCGGATCCCCGCCTCGTTCGAGCCGGGCGACGTCGCCAAGGACAGCACGATCGCCGCCGGCGTGGCGCTGGCTGATTTCCAGAAGAAGCTGAATCGCCTGACCTTGCGGGTCGCCGGGGCCAAGACCGCCCAGGTGAAGGTCACCTGGGGCGAAGCTTCGAAGGTCTTCACCGCCGCCGAGCTCGCCAAGGGCGTGAACCTCGCGGCCGCGTTCCCGCAGAACCCCACCTCGCCGGCCTTCGCGAAGATCTGGCAGGCCGTGGCCGAGAAGCAGGCCTATGAGACCAAGCAGATCAAGACGCTCTTCCGCAGTCCCGAAGCCAAGAAGGACATGGAGGCCGTCGTGAGGAGCTCGCAGGTCGAGTTCGACCGCCTGGCCGCCGCCTTGCAGGCGACGCTCAAGCCCGTCGATTCGACCCTCAAGATCGAAGAAGTGCGCTGAGCGGACTCCGCCAACGAAACGGGCCGCACTTTCGTGCGGCCCGGGCTATGGCTAGCCAACAACGATGGATTATTCGGCCGTGACGTTCTCGGCGACGCCGACGCCGAGGGTCATGCCGCCGACGACCTGGACTTTCTCCATGATGGTCTTCTGGAGTTCCTCCAGGACCTTCGGGTTCTTGATGAGGTAGTCTTTGGCGGCTTCGCGGCCCTGGCCGATGAGCTGTCCGTTATAGGCGATCCAGGCGCCCTTCTTCTCGAGGATCTTGTGTTCGATGCCGAGGTCGAGGACGGAGCCGGAGCGGGAGATGCCTTCGGTATACATGATGTCGAATTCGCACTCCGTGAAGGGAGGGGCGACCTTGTTCTTCACCACCTTCACCTTGGTGCGGTTGCCGATGACCTTGCCGGAAGGCTCCTTGATCTGGCCGATACGGCGGATGTCGATGCGCACGGACGAGAAGAACTTCAGGGCGCGGCCGCCGGGGGTGGTCTCGGGGCTGCCGAACATCACGCCGATCTTCTCGCGGATCTGATTGGTGAAGATCACCACGCAGTTCGTGCGGCTGATGGCGGCCGTGAGGCGGCGCATGGCCTGGCTCATCATGCGGGCCTGGACGCCGACGGTGGAGTCGCCCATCTGGCCGTCGAGCTCCTGCTTGGAGACGAGGGCGGCGACGGAATCGATGACGATGACGTCGACCGCGCCGGAGCGGATGAGGGTCTCGGCGATGTTGAGGGCGTCTTCGCCCGATTCGGGCTGGGAGACCAGGAGGTTGTCGAGGTCGACGCCGACGACCTTGGAGTAGCGCGGGTCGAGGGCATGCTCGACGTCGACGAAGACGGCGTTGCCGCCTTGGCGCTGGATCTCGGCGATGATGGAGAGACAGAGGGTCGTCTTACCGGAGGATTCTGGGCCGAAGATCTCGACGATACGGCCGCGGGGGAGGCCGCCGACGCCCAAGGCGAGGTCGATGGCGACCGAGCCGGTGGACACGGTCGAGACCTGCATCTTGGTCGCGTCCCCCATGCGCATCAGGGTGCCGTCGCCATACTGCTTGTTGATGGCGGAGAGAGCCAGATCGAGGGTCTTCTTCTCGGCTGCCTGGGTGGCAGATTTTTCCGTCGCGGTGGGTTCGGTTTTGGCGGACATAACGTTGGGTATGCGCAACGGAAGGTGACCAGAGAAGCGACCCTTGCAAGCAAAATGAACAAATGTTCACTATCTGTTTATACCCGCCTTCTGGCGGGGTTCAGAAACTAAACAAATCCCCTAGCCAGTCCCAGAAACCGGGCGCTTCCTTAGGTTTCACGGGCTTTTTCGGCGCGGGCCGGAAGGCGGGGGGCCGGGGCTGGGCTTGGAGCTTGGCCAGGCCCGCCTTCATGAGGTCGGCGGCCAGCTGGTCGCGGAGCCGCTGTTCGGCCTTGGCGCCCAGGGGACTCTGGCAGCCGAGGACGACCGCGATGACCCGATGCTCGCCGATCTTGGCGGTCGTCACGATCGAGGCGTCGGCGGCCTCGGTCCAGCCGGTTTTCAGTCCGTCGCAGCCGGGGAAGGAATCGAGGAGGTGGTTATGGTTGAGGATCTCCATCGGCTTGAGCGGTCGTCGGAGGACGTATCGTTTGGCTGAGGTGTACCGCAGGGCTTCGGGCATCCCGCAGAGCACGACGGAGAGCTTGGCGAGGTCGCGGGCGGTCGTGGTGTCGTGGGGCCCCTTGCCGTAGGTCAGCCCGTTGGGGGTGACGAAGCGCGTGCGGGTCATGCCGAGTTCGGCGGCCCGGCGGTTCATACGGGCGACGAAGGCTGACGTACTGCCCTCGCGGTCGACGGCCAGCGCCACCGCGACGTCGTTGGCTGACTTCAGCATCAGGGCGTAAAGCATTTCTTCCACCGAGAAGGTCTCGCCGACGGCCAGCCAGATTTGGGAGCCCCCGGTGCCGGCCGCTTCCTTGGTGACGCTCACCCGGCTGGGCAGCGTCGTCTTGCCCGCGCGGACATCTTCGAGGACCAGCAGGAGGGTCATCAGCTTGGTCACGCTGGCGGGGCTGCCCGGATAGTCGGGCGTGGTCTGGGCGAGGACGGCCCCCGTCGCGGCGTCGACGCAGATCGTGCCGTCCACCCGCATGCCTTGGGTCGAGTAACGCGTCTGGGCGGCCGTCTCCGCGGTGAGCGCGGCGCAGAAGAGGAGGGCGGTGGCGACGAAGCGCACGGGCGATTGGTTGACGGACGGGACGGCGGAGCAAGTCCGATTTGCAACGGCTCGGCGAAACGTCACGATGCCGCCATGCGTCTCTATCTGCTCCGCCATGCCGAAGCCGTCCCTGGGACGCCGGACGCTTCGCGCGACCTCACGGCCCATGGGCAGCGGCAGGTCGCCCTGCTGGCCAAGGGCCCGGGGCGCATCGCGCTCGCGGCGGTCGACGCGATCGAGCACAGTCCGCTCGTGCGCGCGGTGCGTACGGCCCAGCTGCTGCGGCTCGCGACCGAGTCGACGCTGCCTCTCAAAGTGCTGCCGGGGCTCGAACCAGAGGCCGATCCGCATAAGACCGCGGCGGTCGTCGCCAAGTCGCGGCGTAGCCGCCTTGTCGTCGGGCATAACCCGCACCTCGCCGCGCTGGCCGGGTTGTTGCTCGGCCTCGCCGACGGCGGCGAGGCGATCCGGTTCCGCAAGGCGGGGCTGCTCGCGCTGGAGCGAACGGCCAAGCCTAGCCGCCTCCGGCCCTTCGGCGCATGGAGCCTGCTGTGGATGCTGCCGCCGGATCTTGCCAAATGACACGGCCCGTTCTTGACCCGACACGGCCCTGACCTGAACCTGCCTGCGTGAACGAGCGTCGCCGACATCGTCTGATCTGGACCGCCGTAGGCGGGGTCCATCTCGCGGCCCTCGGCGCGGCCTGGGTCGGCGGTTTCGTCCCGGCGGGCGAGCCCGCGCGGGAGGGCGGCGTGTTCCTGGTGGCGCTGACTTCCGAACCCATCGCCGTCCCCGGCGAGGCTACGCAAGGCGTCGCCGTCGGCGCCGGCACGCCCACCCCGACGCCCGTCGCCGTGTCGGTTCCGGCCTTCGTGCCGCCCGTCGTCCCGATCGCGGTCGTTTCGTCCCCCGCGCCCGCGCCGAAGGCCGTCGCCGTGACGACGCCGGCGCCGGCCGTCGCGACCCCGTCGCCCGTCGCGGAGGTGTTCATTCCGCCGGCTTTCTTGACGCGGCCGGAGCCTGCCTACCCCGAGCGAGCGCGTCGGGCGGGGGCCGAGGGCGTCGCCGTCGTGCGCCTCCTGCTCACCGCCGAAGGCGCGGTCGAACGGGCGGAGCTGACCACGAGCTCGGGGCATCGGCTCCTCGACGAGGCGGCCTTGGCGGCGGCGCGCGCCTCCACCTTCACGCCGGCCGAGCGCGCCCGCCGGCCCGTCGCGGCGGAGGCCGTCGCGACCTACCGTTTCGAACTCCGCTGAGGCGATGCGCGT
>SYID01000203.1 GCA_005798925.1 Verrucomicrobiota bacterium | reverse complement strand
GCCTGCGCCGACGCCGGCGTGAAATCCATCGCCGTCGTCGACCCGATGCTCCTCGCCACCGGCGGCCTCAAGGCCCCCGCGCAATACGGACGGAAAGGGGCCGACATCCTCGTCGGCGAAGGCCAGCACCTCGCCATCGGCGCCAACTTCGGCGGTCCCGGCCTCGGCCTCTTCGCCGTCCGCCACCACGCCGACAAGAAGAACGAAGTCCGCGAGACTCCCGGCCGCTTCGTCGGCAAGGCCAAGGACAACGCCGGCCGCGACTGCATCGTGATGGTGATGTCCACCCGCGAGCAGCACATCCGCAAGGACAAGGCCACGTCCAACATCTGCTCCAACCAGGCCTTCATCGCCACCATCGCCGGCGCGGCCATCCTCGCCCGCGGCGAAGCCGGCATGGCCGCCGCCTGCGTCGCCGGCCGCGACCAGGCCCGCCGCGCCGCCGCGAAGCTGCACAACATCCCGGGCCTCAAGGTCTGCTACGCCGACCAGGCCTTCTGGAACGAGTTCAGCCTGATGCTCCCCGAGCCCGCCGCCGCCGTCATCGCCAAGGGCCGCGCCGCCGGCCTGCACGTGGGCGTCGACATCACCGGCCGTACGCCCTGCAATTGCTCGCTGCTCAAGATCTCCTTCAGCGACCTCCAGACCGCCGCCGACACCGACAAGCTCGTCGCCTTCTTCGAAGGCCTCTACGGCAAATCCGCCGGCACGAAGGCCCTCGCCGAAGTCCCTGCTACCCTGCTCCGCCAAGGCGCCGTGGGCCTGCCCTCCTTCCCGCTCTCCGAACTGAAGGCCTATTACTCGAAGCTCGGCGAACTCAACGTCTCGCCCGACACCGGCTGCTTCCCGCTCGGTTCGTGCACGATGAAGTATAATCCGCACATCAACGACTGGGCCGCCGGCCTGCCGGGCTTCACCGGACTGCACCCGCAGGCGCCCGCCGAGGACGCGCAGGGCTCGCTCGAGCTCCTCTGGCAGATCCAGGAATGGCTCCGCAAGATCACCGGCCTCGCCGGCCTGACCACCCAGCCCGTCGCCGGCGCCCAAGGCGAACTCGTCGGCCTCAAGCTCTTCCAGGCCTACCACCGCCACCACGGCCAGCACCGCGACATCATCCTGATCCCGACGACCGCCCACGGCACGAACTTTGCCACGGCCACCACGGCCGGCTACGCCACGAAGCGCAACCCCGACGGCTCGCCTTCGGGCATCGTGCTCCTGAAGTCCGCCCCCGACGGCCGCGTCGACCAGGCCGACTTCGCCGCGAAGATCGCCGAGTTCGGTCCGCGCATCGCGGGCATGATGGTCACCAACCCGAACACCTCCGGCGTCTTCGAGACGGACTTCCAGAAGATGGCCGCGGAGATCCACCGCGTCGGCGGCCTCGTCTACATGGACGGCGCCAACATGAACGCCATCGCCGGCTGGGTGAACCTCGGCGCTCTCGGCGTCGACGCCGTCCACAACAACCTGCACAAGACCTGGACCGTCCCGCACGGCGGCGGCGGCCCCGGCGACGGCATCGTGGCCGTGTCCGAACGTCTCGTCGACTTCCTCCCGGGCTACCAGATCGAGAAGCGCGGCGACACCTACGTGGCCGTGAAGCCGAAGCACAGCATCGGCTCCTTCCACCGCCACTGGGGCAACTTCGCCCACAAGGTGCGCGTCTACACCTACCTGCAGCGACTCGGCAAGGAAGGCGTCCGCCGCATGGCCGCGATGTCCGTCCTCTCCAGCCGCTACCTGTTCTCGAAGCTCGGCAAGTCCTTCCCGTCCCTACCGGCCGCGGCCGACGGCGTACCGCGCATGCACGAATTCATCCTCACGCTCACCGAGGAGGATTTCAAACGCATCGAGGCCGCCGGCATCCCGCGCGCCGGCATCATCGCCCGCGTCGGCAAGCTCTTCCTCGACTTCGGCTTCCACGCCCCGACCGTCGCCTTCCCGGAGGTCTTCGGCCTGATGATCGAGCCGACGGAGTCCTACACGAAGGAAGAGCTGGATCGTTTCGCCGAGGTCGTGCTGGCCATCGGCGAACTGATCCGCACGAACCCGGAAGTCCTCAAGTCGACCCCGCGCTTCACGCCGGTGGACCGCGTCGACGAAGTCGCCGCGAACCGCAACCTCGTCCTCAGCGAGCACCTCACGGCGCTCCCGCCGATCAACGAGAACCGCCTCTCGCCCGTCCTGCTCAACGCGATGCCCGTCGCCGAGATCAAGCAGCGAGTGCTGGCGACGGTCTGAACGACCGGACCCTTCAGCGGGGCTCGGCCTCGATGAACCGGCCGCGGGAAATCGCGGCATAGGCGCCCGTCGCCAGCGCCGCCGCGCCGCAGGCCCAGAAGACCTCCGCGGAGGTGAGCCCCAGCCAGGTCGATGCCAGCCACTGCACGCCGGCGGCGCCGAGGATGCCGACGAAGCTCAGGACGTTCGCGGCGCCCTGAACGGCTCCCTTGTCCTCCGGCGCCGGACGATGCTGGAGCACGGCGGCGATCGGGACGATGAAGAGTCCGGCGAAGAAGCCCAGCCCGACCAGGCTGATGACGAAGCCGGTCAGGCCGACGCCGGCCAGGCCGAGCGGCACCGCGCAAAGGGCCAGACCGACAGCGCCGGCCGGGACGAGACGATATTCGATGCGACCACGGGAAGCATACCCGGCGGTGACGCTGCCGAAGCCGATGCCGAGGGCGAGCGAGAGCGTGAGGTAGGCGTTCTGGGACTTGCTCAGCGCAAGCACGTCCTGCGCATGGATGACGAGGTTCATCTGCACCAACGCGGCGACGAAGAAGAAACCGGCGTTGCCCCAGCTGGCCCGCCAGAGATCCCGGTCCATCCGCATGAGCCGTAGACGAGCCCAGAGGTCGGTCACGGGATTGATGCGCGGGACACAAGACGGGTTAGCCGCCGGCACGGGTGTGATGCCCCGGCTGCAAGCCCAGCCGAGCACGGCGAGCCCGGCGAGCAGGAGACCGGACATCCCCTGCCCTCCGGCGAAGGCTTCCGCCAGGAAGCCTGACGCGGCGATGCCGAAGATGATCCCGAGGAACGTCAGCAGTTCGAAGATCCCATTACCCCACGAGAGACGGTCATGCGGAAGCAGCTCCGGCAGGATGCCATACTTCGACGGCGCGAAGATCGCGCTATGACAGCCCATGAGGAACACGGCCGTGAGCTGCAGCCACACCGATTCGAACGCCAGAGCCGCCGCCGCGAACAGCATGATACCGACCTCGGCCTGCTTCACCGCCCGCATCACCGCGGCCTTGCTGAACCGGTCCGCCAGCCAACCGCCGAGCATCGAGAACAAGATGAACGGAGCGGCGAAGAGTCCGCCCGCGAGCGCGACGTAAGTATTGCGCTGTTCGACGGGCATGGCGCTGCCGAGGACGAGCAGGATGACGAGGTTCTTGAGCGCGTTGTCGCTGAACGCGGTCTGGAACTGGGTGGCCATCAGGCTCCAGAAGCCGCGCTTCCAGCCAGGATGGTCAGAGGCCTCGTGCATGCGGGATGACACCTCGTCACCCTCGGGACGGCAAACCTATTGAGGCCTCAGGCGCGGAGCTGAGCGAAGAGTTCCACCGCCGACTCGGCCTTGTTCAGGATATAGACGTGGTAGCCAGGCGCGCCGCGGGCGAGCAGGCCGCGGGCCTGACGGACGGCCCACGAGACGCCGACCTTGCGCTGGGCTTCCTCGTCCGGACCACAGGCTTCGAGCTCGCGCACCAAGGCGTCCGGGATCCGTGCCTTGCAGAAACCGCAGAAAGCGCGCGCCTGCTTCAAGGAGAGCACGGGCATGATGCCCGGCAGGATCGGCACGGACACGCCGGCCGCATGGGCTCGGTCGACGAAGCGGAAGTAGTCGTCGTTATCGAGGAAGAGCTGGGTGGTGACGAAGTCCGCGCCGGCCGAGACCTTGCCGGCGAGGAAACGGATGTCGGCGAGGTCGTCCGTGGCGTCGGGATGACGCTCCGGAAAACCGGCGACACCGACGGCGAAACGATCCGGGCGGGCGGCGCCGATGAGGCGCACGAGGCCTTCCGCATGGGCGAAGCCTTCGGGATGCGCGACGAAATCCTTCTGGCCCTTGGGCGGATCGCCGCGAAGAGCGAGGATACCGGAAAAACCGGCGCGGTCATACTGCTCGATGATCGCGGAGAGCTCCGCCCGAGAATGGCCGACGCAGGTGAGGTGGCCGATCAGCGGGATACCCATCTTCACGAGCTCCGCGCCGTAGGTGATCGTGGTGTCCCGGGAGGTGCCGCCCGCGCCGTAGGTCAGGGAGGCGAAATCGATGCCGAGAGGCTGCAACGTCGCGGCGACCTTGAGCATGCGCGCGCCGCCTTCCGCGTCCTT
>SYID01000202.1 GCA_005798925.1 Verrucomicrobiota bacterium | reverse complement strand
CGATGCGCCCGATCACCGAACAGGTCGACCACGCGCTCGACCGGCCATGGGAGACCGGCCTGCGCGTCCGCGGCGTCCGGCCGCTGCCCGTCATCCTCGCGCCCGTGTCCGCCACCACCTCCATCGGCTACGCCGACCGCGACGACCGCACCCTTCCCGTCCGGCGCGCCCTCCGGCTATTCCTCTCGCGCGCGGGCAAGGAGATCCGCCGTTTCGGGAACGGCCTGGCCGAAGGCTTTCTTCGTTGAACGATGGTCGGCCCTCCTCCCAGATACGCAAACCTAGGCTGTGCCCGCAAATGACCCCGCGCATCTATCTGCTGACACCCTGCCTGAATTCGGCCGCCACCATCGACAAGACGATCTGGGGCGTGCTTTCGCAGGAAGGGGGCATCGCCATCCGCTATCACGTACAGGACGGCGGCTCGACCGACGGGACCCTCGAAAAACTCGCGGCCTGGCAAAAGCGACTGGCGCTATTGAAGGCTCAGCTGCCTTGCGAAATCGAGTTCAGCTTCGATTCCAGGCGCGACGGGGGGATGTATGAAGGGATTCGGGCCGGATTCGACCAGATGCGGGTGCCGGAAGACGCCCTCATGGGGTGGTGCAACGCAGATGACGTCATCTGGCAAGGTTGTCTGGCCCATGTCAGCCGCGTGGGTGCGGAATTCCCGGAGGTGCAATGGCTGACGGGCTGGTCCACTGCGTTCGATGAGTTCGGGCGCTTCAAGTGGACCGACCGGCGCACCTTCTTCCCCCGGCAGATCCTTGCCGCCGGAATGGCCAACGGACGCCACTGGCCTTACCTTCAGCAGGAAAGCACTTTTTGGCGGAAGCGGCTCTGGGACAAGGTGGGCGGGGTCGATGCTTCTTTCAAACTAGCGGGAGACTGGGACCTGTGGAGACGCTTCGCGCAGCACGAGGAGCTGATCCATATCGACCGGCAGCTCGGCGCCTTCTACTTCCGCAAGGGACAGAAAAGCGCCGACGTATCCCGCTACGCCGGCGAATGCGAGGCATGTCGCCCGATGGCCGCCAGGGTCGCAGACTTTCGGCGGCTGTTGTCCGCCGACCCCGAGCTCGGCGTGACCCGCATTACGACCGGTGACGATCGAGGGCTTGTCCGCAGCCACGAGCGGGTCGGATCGCTCATCAGCGAAAAGATCCGGTTCGCCCTGCTCCCGCTGTCTGCTTACTTCCGGAATCTGCGGCGACGGCACCAGGCATTGCGACGGCGGCATGAACGGCGGGCGGACCGCGGCGGCTGAGGACGGACAGGCCGCGGTCACCGGACGCGGACATACCAATCATCGAAACGCGAGAGTTTCTCGTGCCTCCGCTGATATCCCGCCGACTCAAGCAGCCGGCGGATCGGCTCCCGCATGGGCGTGTGATTATGCTCACAGGTGATGACCTTGAAATGGAAACGGGTGAAATCGAGTTCCTGCAGGATGGCGAACTCGCTGCCTTCCGTGTCGATGGATAGGTAGTCCGGCTCGGCGGGGGCGCCGTGCCGGCGAAGGAGGTCGTTCAGCGAGACGGTGGGCACCTGGTAACGGCGCTTCGCCGCCCTGGCCTGCGCGTGGCCGTCGGCTTGGGCGAAATCGCTCAGCGTGGAGAACTCGCCGATGTCGACCTCGTCGAAGTCCAGCCGTTCTCCTGACTTCGACCAGACGCACTCGGTGTCGATGGCACAACCGCGGTTTCTCGCCAGCGAAGCATGCCAGCAACGCGCCGGCTCCGCCAGGATGCCCTTCCATCCGAGCCGTTTCTCCAGCAACCAACTGTTGCTGAGCGCGACGCCGTCCGCGGCGCCGAATTCGACGAAAAATCCGGCTTCACGTCGCGTGCCGAGCTCCGAGAGCACGAAGAGGTCCTGCATCAGCTGCGAGCGGGAGTAGCCGACCTCTGCCAGGAATTCCGGCCGGCGCAGCTCAGGGACCCGGCCGATCAAGGCGGCCAGCAGCTCGAGCCGCTCGTCGCCGACCAAGCACTCGCCGAAAGCGGCTGGCTCGACGGAACGAACTTCCAAGGCCTGGCGGGCGAGGCTGCGCTGCTTCCGATCCGGACGCAGCCATTCGAAGAGGGACGCGGGCAGCTTCATCGGGAGCTGGGCACCCATGAGGCGACCGTGGCGGCGGGAAAATCGACCGGAGCAGCGACGAATTCCCTGGATGCCGCGAGGAGGAGCGGAGTCTTGGCGCGCGAAGCCGACGAGGAGGTTAGTCCGAGTGATTTCCAGAAGTGCGACATACTACTTTGAAGGCTGACGACAGGGGGCAACGGCCGCCGGAGGCGAAGCGACGTGTTCGAAGACCCTAATTGAGGGCGTCTAAACATGGCAAGATAATCAAGGCCGGCCGCCTGTCCTGCGGTGTGCCTGTTCCCCTCGCGTGCGGGCAGGCAACACCGCCGTTGCCCGGCAGGCCTGACCGCAGTGCTTTCTCCGCTGACTTGCGACCGTCGTCTCAAGTCAGACGCCGTCAGCCCAAAAAAACTCCGGATGGCTTCCCGCACCATCGGCGCATCGTCGGCGGCTCCGGCCAGCACATCGAGATACCACATCGTACGAGTGCCTCCTTCGGATCGCTGGGACCACACGTATGCCAGCAACTGCTCCACGTGCGCTCGACCCACGTCATGAAGCAGCACGCCGCCGTAGTTATCAAAGACCGTCCAAGACGTGTAACCGAGCCCCTCCAAGGCGGCGAGGATCTCGCGGTAAGCATCCAGTTGTCCCTGCTGGTCGCATTGGCACTCGAAGAAGAGCAGCGGTCGTTGCGCTGAGATTGTCCGGAGGCCGGAGCGGAGGACGTCATGATCATACCCGTCGACATCGGATTTGATCAGCCTCGGCTTCCTTTGGTCGGCATCGCGCAGGATGTCATCGAGGGACTTGGTGCTGACCCCGTCGGCGGCATCGAGGCTTTTCCTCGTCCCACCGCCGCCGGATAGCGATTTCTTAGCGCCGGGTTCCCCGACCATGTACGGCAGCAGCGTCGGTTTCGGGGCCGCGTGCGCCTGCGCCACGCGGGCCGCGTTGGCGGCGAGGAAGCGGAAGAAGCCCGGATCCGGCTCGAGACAGATGAACTTCGCGCCCGGACGGGCAGCGCACATGGCCGCATAGGTGTCGCCGCAGTTGGCTCCCACGTCGACGATGAGATCCCCGTCTTTCAAGTGCCGGACGAGATGCGGGAGGAATCGGTCGTACCTGGCATGCTTGGACATGTACCGCGGCAGGAGATGCTCCGCTGGAAGGGAAATTTCCACTCCGCCGAGGAGAAGGGTCTGCCCAAGACCAAGCCTGCGCCGCAGACGGGAGAGGATGCTCATACGGCTCCGACGGGTTTGTTTGCCGCCACCACTTGGTTCGTAAGTTCAAGAAACAAAGGCAGGGGGCGGGGTGGCCTCGGTCGCATCACGCTTTCTATCGCCGGCCCGCATGGCTGTTCAATATCAATACGCCGACGAGCCTGATCATCCGGACGCACGCGTCGTCGCCACGGGGCTCATGCCGGGCTGCCGACGCGACCCGCGATGGAACGCAGCAGCCGGGCGGGGTCGGCGCGTAGCATCTCCAGCCTTCCGAGCGCCTGCCATCCGCCCAGCACCGGCTGCAATCCGGGAGCGGATGCCAGGATGAAGCCGTCGTAGCTGGTGGTGTGGCTCTCAAACGACGAAGAGGCCTCGATGAGATAACCCTGCGCGCGCAGACGGGCTTCGACGCCGGCGTGCAGGGCTTCGGAATGGGTGGAGACGAAGACCCTCCCGGCGCGCCGCGCAGCCAAGGTTTTCGCCGCGCCGTCCAACATCTCGGCCTCGTGGCCTTGAATATCGGCGTGGAGGATGTCCAAGCCAGGCAGGCCGCGCTCCTCCAGGAAGCGGTCGACCTCGAAGGCGCCTTGGGCCACGAAGCCGAGGTGGAATTCTCCGGCCAGGTGATTGCGTTCGAAATTGGCCCGGCCGGCGGCGAGGTTCACCGGATCGCTTTCCACCATGTGGCAGAACGCCGCGGGTCGGGCTTGCTTCAGCCACATCGAATAATGCGCCCAGTAGGCCCCGAGCTCCAGCATCACCGGACGCTCCGGCAGAAGGGCGAGGACTTCTTGGAAGCAATATTCCTCGAGCGGCTCGTGGACCCCTCGGTTGATGATCAGCAGATCGCTGAAGTCGCCGTAATAAGAGCCCGGACCCCGCAATGGCACGCGCAAGCCGTTGTGGAGCACGATCTGGCCGGCGGCGTCCACGAATCCGGCCTCCGGCACCCGACGGATGAGCAGGTTGACGGGGTCGGCGACGACCTCGCGGAAGCGGTCTTCCAGCCGGACGCCCTTAGCCAGCGTTCCCGGATCGGCGAAAGGCGTCGCCTTGCCGCGAGAGGCGGAGTTGCGTCGGAAGATTTTTCCCAGCAGGGCGGAGACGGACATCTGTTCATCCAGACTGATCGTCCAGCTGCGCCGAGCAAGCCTAACAGTGATAAGCACCGCCACGTTCAGGCTTCCCCGCCACCGCCGGTTCGGACTAGGCTCCCGCCATGTCCCAACGGCCCCTTGGTTTCGGCATCTGGGGAACCGGCATGATCGCCGAGTTCCACGCGAAGGCGCTCGCGGAGATCGCCGGCGTGAAGCTCGTCGCCGCTTATAACCGCACGCCCGCCAAGGGACGCGATTTCGCCGCGAAGCATGGCATCACCTTCGCCGAGACGCCCGAGGCGCTCCTCGCCCATCCGGACGTCGACATCGTCTGCCTCTGCACGCCTAGCGGCGATCACCTCGCCCCAGCCCTCGCCTGCGCGAAGGCCGGCAAGCACGTCGTCGTCGAGAAGCCCCTCGAGGTCACCCTCGCCCGCTGCGACGAACTCACCGCCGCCTGCGCCAAGGCCGGCGTGACGGTCGCCGGCATCCTGCCCCGCCGCTTCGGCGCCGGCGCGGTCGCGCTCAAGGCGGCGCTGGCGACGGGCCGATTCGGCAAGCTGACCCTCGCCGGCGCGCTCATCCCTTGGTGGCGCACGCAGGCCTATTATGATTCCGCGGCCTGGCGCGGTACGTTCGCCCTCGATGGCGGCGGTGCCGTGATGAACCAAGGCATCCACACCATCGACCTCCTGCTGTGGTTCCTTGGTGAACCCAAGCGCGTTTCCGCCACCGCGGGGCTCGTCGCGCATGACGGCATCGAGGTCGAGGACATCGCCGCCGGCTGGATCGAATTCGCCAATGGCTGCCGTGCGACGCTCGCCAGCTCGACCGCATGTTGGTCCGGCACGGGTTTCCCGGCAGAGATCCGCATCCATGGCACGACGGGCGCCGCCGTGCTGCGCGACGACAAGCTCACCGCCTTCGAATTCGAGAAGCCCCTGCCCTCCGACGTCGCGGTGCTCGCCCCGGCCACCGAAGGCGGCGGCGCGGGTGCCAATGACCCCAAGGCGATCGGCCACGCCTGGCATCGCTCCAATCTCGAGGACGCCGTCGCCGCCATCCGCACAGGCAGGCAACCCGCCGTCGACGGAGCCGAAGGCCGCAAAGCCGTGGAACTCATCTTGGCGCTCTATCAGTCCGCGCAGGCGGGCGGAGTTCCGGTGGAGTTGCCGCTGGCGCGGGATCCCTCGCTCAAGAATCTGGGCAGAAAATCCTGATCACGCGCCGACGTTTCGGTTGACGGCGATGAAGTTGGTGATGATGAAAAGTTCGTCTCGCTCCTGATAGTGCTCGATACGCATGACTCCCAGCGGCGTTATACGATAGAGATCGAACCCCGCCTTCTCGAAGAAACCCCAGAGGTCACGGAAGAAGACCTTGGTGTCGATGTTCGTCCCGCCGAACTCGAATTGCAGCACGCGGACGTTGCGAATCGCCTCACCGAATCCCCGCAGGACCATCAACTCGTAACCTTCGACGTCGATCTTGACGATGTCGATGACCCGGCTGGACAAAGACTGCTTCCAATAGGTGTCGAAGCGACGCACTTCCACCTCCTCCATGGGGTCGAACCGGACATTGAGTCGGCCGCGCTGACGCTGGGCCAAGCTGGCCAGAGCAGAGCCATCCTGATCCGCGAAGAGGGTCATCCGGCCAGCGACATCAGACAACGCGGCCTGCTGCAGGCTGACCTGCTCTTGGGCGGCGAACCGAGCACGTAGCCGGTTCGCGTTGGAAGTGGCCGGCTCGAAGACATGCAGCTCGATCCCGGGGAAGACGCGCAGCAGCTCGGCGGAATAATCGCCGATATTGCCGCCGATATCGACGGCGAGCCGGGGCCTGCGGCCAAGCAAAGATGATACCATGCGAACTTCTTGCACGATGGTGGCGGCGCCATATCCCTTGCCGCAAAGATAGGTCATCCGTTTCTCTACCGAGACACATAGCTTGTAGAAAAAACGGGCTAGACTGAACCTCATACCTAGGGACTAGAAATCAGGATTGGCGTGGCGACCAAAAAATCCCGGCGGGTCAGGTTCCCGAACCCCTAAACTCCTCCATCGTCGCCGATTTGTCCGAGTTGATCCCGCTCCGCGCGAAGACCTTGAAGAACGTCTTCACGACGATCCTCATGTCCAGCCAGAAGGTGCGGTGGTCGACATACCAGACGTCGAGGGCGAACTTGTCGTCCCAGCTCAGGGCGTTGCGGCCGTTGACCTGGGCCCAGCCGGTGACGCCGGGTTTCACCTCCATGCGTCGGGCCTGGAAGGGGCTATAACGCGACAGGTAGCGCATGAGGAGCGGGCGCGGGCCGACGACGCTCATGTCGCCGACGAGGACGTTCCACATCTCCGGGAATTCGTCGAGCGTGGTGGAGCGGAGGAACTTGCCGAAAGCGGTCAGGCGCACGGCGTCCGAGAGCAGCTCGCCGTCGGGTCCGCGCTCGTCGGTCATGGTGCGGAACTTGACCATGCGGAACGGTCGGCCGCGCAGGCCCGGACGCTCCTGGATGAACAGCACCGGGGAGCCGAGCTTCAGGCGCACGAGGATCGCGACGACGAGCAGGAGCGGCGCGAAGCCGACGAGCCAGGCGGCCGAAAAGACGATGTCGAAAGCACGTTTGAGCATCAGCGGGCGGGGGCGGCGGGAAGGTCGATGAACTGCACGGTGGCTTCTTGGATGAAGGCCCCGGCGACGAAGGCGATTTCATATTCTAAGCCCGTCGCCCAGGCCGGCGTCATCGCGGGCACGATGGTCTGCCGCGGCTGGCACACCTGGGTGATCTCGGCCGAGCGGCCCGGGCCGACGAAGCGTAACGTCACGCGCACCTGGGCGTCGGACACGCCGAGCCGTTCGGCCCAGGTCCAGAGCTGGAGCCGCACGAGCCGGCCTTCGCGGAGCACGACGGGGGCGACGACCGGTCCGATCTTGCCGGCGGGCGCGACGACGCGCAGCCCCGCCGGCTGGCGTTCGACCTGCGTGCGCGCCCATGGAGCGAGCTCGAGCGGATCCTTGGAATCGGGGGAGGCGAAGTCATGCCGATGCGCGACCGGGGCCTTGTCCGCCTGCTGGGCGACGCGATAAGCCATCCAGCCTTTCGGCAGGTCAGTCCGGGCCCAGGCTTCGAGGGACGCGGGCGAATCTTCGACCAGGTAGCGTTCCGCCCATTGCGTGCGGGGGTTCTCCGCCGGGAAGCCGCTCCAGGCGACCGGCCAGCCGTAGGCACCCCAGCTCTTGTTGAAGGAATCCTCCTTGGCCGCGTAGTCCGTCTCCGCGACGGACAGCCGACGAAGGGCGCTCAGGCGCTCGTTGGCCGAGGGAGTGACTTGGCGGGCCTGCACGGACTCGCGGAAACTCAGGTAGAGCTCCCAGGCCTCGGCGAATTGACGCAGGCGCCAGGCTTGGCGGCGCAGGCTCGGGGTCTGCTTCGCGAAAAGCAGCGCGTCCTGCGCCTCGCGGAGGCAGGCGCTGATCGCCGTCACCTCGGCGGGGCTCAGGACGAGGGCGCCCCGCTCGTCGCGGAAGTGGCGGAGGAAGGCGTCCTTGCCACCGAGCTGCGCGTCGCGTCGCCAGGCGGCTTCGATCTGCGCGTAAGCGGATATCATCGGCGCGGCCGCCGGACCGTAGGCGGCGTCATACCACCGCGTCAGGAGCTCGCGGGTGTCGGCGGCGTGATTTTCCAGCAGCTTGGCGGCCAGCCAGAGCTTCGGGGCGTCGAACGCCCAAAGCGGATAGGCCTCGGCATACCAACCGCGGACGCCCGCGGTGTACGCCGTGCGGACGGACCGGATCAGCGCGGTGAGGTTGACGCGCGGCGAGGCGACGTCGGAACCGTAGAGATAATCATAGACGCCCAGACGCCGGACGCCGGACTTGGCCCAAGCGGCGAGGTTCGCGCGGTCTTGGGCGGCGAAGGCTTCCGAGCCGTAGCCGATGCGTTCCATGCAGACCCAGGGGAAGATCTCCGGGCGCACCGGGATCGTCGGCGCCCGCAACGTCTGCATGTAAGCCAGCGTACCGATGGCGTGGTGGTCGCCGTCGTTGTCGCCATCAGGCGCCCAGACCGAGTCCGCGACGCCGTTGAGGAAGCCCATGACATAGTCCGTGCGGACTGGACGGTCACGGAACCAACCTTCGGAAGGAGCACGGTCGTCGAACCGGAAGGTGTCATTGACCCCGAAGGCCACGGAAAAAGCGCCGGGGTTCCGGTAGAAATAATCGCGGGCGTAGCGGGCGCCGACTTCGGGCCCGCGCGGGTGGGCGAGGTGCGGGTTAGGGCTGTTGGCGTCCTTCGGCTCGACCAGCTTGCCGTCGACGAGCGGGAAGAGCGTCGGCTCCTTTTCCCAAAGCTTGCGGTCGAAGACGCGGAAAAGGCCATGCGAGAAAGCCGGCACGCGGCCGAAGCCGACCGAGCAGGCCCAGTCCGCGCCGAGTTCGTTCAAGCCGCCGATCTGGCGCCAGCGGAAATCCGGGCGGAATTCGTCGGCGAGGGGGAAGCCCAGCTGATGACGGGGCGTCCATTCGGCCCCCTGCTCTCCCGGGAAAGCGAAGAAGACGCCGAGGTGCTGTTCGCAGAAGCGGCCGACGGCGATGCGCGTCGCCACCGGATTGTTGCCGACAAGGAAGACGGACCGGCCGATGACCGTGCGACGGGCGGAATCGCCCTCGACGTCCGGCGCCGCCACGCCGGCGGCTTTCGCCGAAGCGGTATGGCCGACATAGATCGCGAGCTCCGGGCCTGGCTCGTCCGGGCGCTCATGCCGGATCGCCGGGCGGACGCCTGTCACGCGCTCGCACCAGTCGGCCAAGGTCCGGGCGGCGTGCCATTCATCGACCTCCGGTTCGGCGGGCAGGATGATGGGCGCCCAAGCTCCGGCGTCGAATAATCCGGCGGCGCGAACGACGACAGAAAGCAGCAGGAGGCTGATCAGGGCCAGGATGCGGGGCATGGGTTCGCCGATTAATCGGCGAACCCAGAGTATAGAGTTCGGAGTATAGAGTATAGGGGAAATGTTAGTTGACCCGTTGACAAGTTGGCCAGGGATGCAGTGGCGAAAGAGGCCCAGAGGCCCCGAGGCTCAGTTGAATAGAAAGAGGCATCGAGGTAGGGTCGACACTGCGTGCCGACCTAGTTGCATCGGGCAATGGGTAGGGATGCGATGACATCGCATCCGTCAGGAT
>SYID01000201.1 GCA_005798925.1 Verrucomicrobiota bacterium | reverse complement strand
TGGTAGAGCTGGCAGCTGAGGCGCCCGTCGGTCGAGACGTAGAACTGGAAGAGCGTGTGGCAGGGCGGCAGGGCGACCTGGTCGGCCTCCTCGGGATTCCAGCCGGAGACGATCAGGCGGCGGCTCGCGGGATTGCGCCTGATCTCCTCGACCACGCGCCGGACCTGGTCCACGCCGTCGTTCGCATAGGTGCCGTCGGGCTTCTTCGTCGCCCCGAAATTGCGCCATTGATGGCCGTAGACGGGTCCGAGGTCGCCTTCGCCGCGGCCGAACTTGGCGCACTGCTCGGCGGTGGCCCATTCGTTCCAGATGCTCACGCCGCGCTCGGTGAGCCAGGCGTTCTGGGTGCTGCCGGAAAGGAACCAAAGGAGCTCGTGCGTGATCGACTTGAGATGGACCTTCTTGGTGGTCACCAGCGGGAAGCCCTCGGCGAGGTCGAAGCGGAGCTGCGCGCCGAAGATGCCGATCGTGCCCGTGCCGGTCCGGTCGCTCCGGATTTCTCCATGCTGCCGGACATGGCGGAGCAGGTCGAGATAGGCCTTCATGGGTCTCGGTTATTCGCCGGAAAGCCCCCGCCGCAACACGGAAAGCCGAACCTTTCGCCCTTGCCTCGACGCCCTCCGGAAGGCACCCCTTTGAGGTAGCCCACATGAGCGAAAAGCCCGACCTCAACGCCATCTCCCATGACCTCCATGCGGTCCGCAAGGAGAAGCTCGCCCTGCTCCGCGCCGCCGGCGAAGACCCGTTCCGCGCCGAGTGGGACCAGACCCATGTCTCGAACGAGTGCCCGGCCCTCCTGCCCGAAGGCGTCGAGGAAGGCCCCGAGGTCTCCGTCGCCGGCCGCATCGTCGCCCTGCGCGTCATGGGCAAGGCCAGCTTCGTCAAGCTGCTCGACCGCGGCGGCATCATCCAGACCTACTTCACCCGCGACGCCCTGGGCGACGCGTACGACGCCCACTTCAAGAAGCTCGTCGATTCCGGCGACTTCGTCGGCGTCCGCGGCAAGCTCTTCCGCACGAAGACCGGCGAGGTCACCGTCCGCGTCTCCGCCTACAAGCTGGTCGCGAAGTCCCTCCGCCCGCTGCCCGAGAAGTGGGCCGGCCTGACCGACGCCGAGAAGATCTACCGTCAGCGCTACCTCGACCTCGTCGTCAACGAGGAGTCCCGCCGCCGCCTCTTCATCCGCAGCCGCGTGGTCGAGTCGATCCGCCGCTTCCTCTGGAGCCGCCAGTTCACCGAGGTCGAGACCCCGGCCCTGCACGCCATCGCCGGCGGCGCCGCGGCCCGTCCGTTCGAGACGCATTCCAACGCCCTCGACTGCGACTTCTACCTGCGCATCGCCCTCGAGCTGCACCTCACGCGCTGCCTCGTCGGCGGCATGGACCGCGTCTTCGAGATCGGACGCGTCTTCCGCAACGAAGGCGTCTCGGTGAAGCCTAGCCCGGACTTCACGATGCGCGAGGCCTACCAGGCCTACACCGACTACCGCGGCATGATGGAGCTCGTCCGCTCGATGATCCAGAAGGTCTGCGCCGAAGTGCTCGGCACGACCACCGTCGTCCGTCCGGACGGCGTGGCCATCGAGCTCGGCGGCCAGTGGCGCGAGGCGAAATACAAGGACCTCATCCTCGAGCGCACGGGCGACCCGCGGTGGTTCGCGCGCACGAAGGAGGAGAAGATCGCCGCGTGCAAGGCCCTCGGCCTCCATGAGCCGCGCCCCGACTGGGAGGATTACGAGGTCACCAACGAGGTCTTCGGCAAGCTCATCGAGCCCGGCCTCATCCAGCCGACCTTCGTCACGCACATCCCCAAGGAGCTCTGCCCGCTCGCCAAGGTCACCGTCGGCGACGACTCGACCATCGACGTCTTCGAGCTCTGCATCAACGGCCAGGAGATCGCCCCGGCCTACTCCGAGCAGAACGACCCCGGCGTGCAGCGCAGGATGCTGGAGATCCAGGCCGGCGCCGAGACCCAGAAGATCGACGAGGACTTCCTCCTCGCGCTCGAGCACGGCATGCCCCCCGCGGGCGGCCTCGGCATCGGCATCGACCGCCTGGTGATCCTGCTGACCGGCGCGGCCAACATCCGCGACGTCATCCTGTTCCCGACGCTCGCCCCCGAAGCGCAGGCCTGAGCCCTTTCCCTTGCCCTGGTTCCTCCATCTCGCCCTCCGCCAGCTCTTCCCGCCCGGTAAGCGCTTCCCCGCGTTCGCGACGGTGTCGATCCTCGGCGTAGGCCTCGGCGTCGCGTCGCTGCTCGTCGTGCAGACGGTGATGAACGGCTTCGGCGAGGAGCACCGCCTCCGCATCCGCGAATCTTTCGGCGACTGCCTCGTCGCCGGCGCCGCGCCGATCGAGCAGCCCGAGCTGCTGGCGAAGCAGCTCGCCGCCCGGCCCGAGGTCGCCTCGGCCTCGCCGTTCGCCGAAGGGCCCGCGCTCGCCCGGAACGGCGATTTCTCCGGCATCGCCCAGGTCCGCGGCATCGACCCTGCCGACCCCGCCCAGCCGGCCCGCAAGTACGTGCACGGCGGCAGCTTCGACGACCTCGACGACGGCCGCATCATCCTGGGCGTCGGCCTCGCCCGCGCCCTGCGCGTGCGGGTCGGCGACCGTATCGAGGTCTGGTCGCCCGCGATGGCCGAGCGCGCCGAGCAGGGCAAGGCCCCGCTGCCCGCCGAATTCGAGGTCTGCGCGGTGATCCTCACCGGCTTCACCGAGGTCGACAACGCGGCCGCGCTCATCCCGCTGCGCCGTTTCCGCGAGCTCTGGAACCTCGGCCCCCGCGCCCACGGCCTCACGCTCCGCCTCAGGGAGCCGGCCCGCGCCGAAGCGACCGCCGCCGCGCTCGCGGCCGGTCGCCCCGAACTCCGCTTCCGCCCTTGGCAGGACATCAAGAAGGATTTCCTGGCGGCCATCCGCTTCGAGAAGACGATGCTGTTCTTCCTGATGTTCATCATCACGCTCGTCGCTTCGTTCTCGATCGGCAGCACGCTCTTCTCGGCCGTCATCCGCCGCTCCCGTGAAGTCGGCGTGCTCGCCTCGCTCGGCGCCGCGCGCTGGCAGGTCGTCGCGCTCTTCGGCCTGCAGGGCCTGCTCATCGGCGCCCTGGGCACGCTGCTCGGCTTCGTCCTGACCTGGACGATCCTCGCCTGCCGCGACGGCATCCTGGGCACGATCAACGGTCTTTTCGGCGGCGGCGACATGGTCGCCAACGTCTACCAGTTCTCGAAGGTGCCGCTGCATTACGACGCGGCCGATTTCGTCATCGCCGCGGCCTTCACGCTCCTGACCACGGCCATCGCCGGCCTGGCGCCCGCGCTCTGGGCCGCCGGTCGCAAACCCTCGGAGGCCATGCGCGATGCCTGAACTCGTCCTCCAGGCCCGCGGTCTCGCGAAGGGCTTCGCCTCGCCGGCCGGTCTCTTGCCGGTGCTGACGGACGTCTCGCTCGAGGTCTTCGCCGGCGAGTCGGTCTCCATCCGGGGCTCCTCCGGCTCGGGCAAGACGACCTTGCTCCAGCAGCTCGGCGGCCTCGACCAGCCCGACGCCGGCGAAGTCCGCGTCCTCGCGCCCGACGCCGGCCTCGTCGCCCCGCGTACCTCGCTCGGACGTGGCGTGGGCTTCGTCTTCCAGAACTACCAGCTGATGCCCGAGCTCACCGCGCTCGAGAACGTCGCGTTGGCCGCCCGCATCGCCGGCGTGCCGGCGTTTTCCGCGACCGCGGCCGCCCGCGCCTTGCTCACGCAGGTCGGCCTCGGCGCGCGCCTCGAGCACCTGCCCGCGAAGCTTTCCGGCGGCGAATGCCAGCGCGTCGCCATCGCCCGCGCCTTGGTCAACCGTCCGTCGGTCATCCTCGCCGACGAGCCGACGGGCAACCTCGACGAGCGCACGGGCGCCGAGATCATGGACCTCCTCCTCGGCGTCGTCGCCGACCGCGGCGCGGCCTTGGTGCTGGTCACGCACAGCCGCGAGTTCGCGGAACGCGCCGGCCGCCGGCTGGTCCTTTCGGGCGGCGTGCTTTCCCCCGCCTGATTTGACAATGCGGCGGGCCGCGGTTGTCTGACGTTCCCATGAACGCCGCCCTCACGCCCGCCCAGCTCCTTGCTTCCCTCGAATGGCGCTACGCCACCAAGGCCTTCGACACCCGCAAGCTGCCGGACGCCACCTGGGCCGCGCTCGAGGAGTCCCTCCGCCTGGCGCCTTCGTCCTATGGTCTTCAGCCTTGGAAGTTCATCGTCGTCAACGACCCCGCCGTCCGCGCCAGGCTCCGCCCGGTCTCCTGGAACCAGGCGCAGGTGACCGACGCCTCCCACCTCGTCGTCTTCGCCCGCCGCACGGAGATCACGGAGAAGGACGTGAACGAATTCTTCCACCAGATGGTGTCCGAGCGCGGCGCCGACGCCGCGAAGCTCGAGCCGTACCGCCAGATGATGCTCGGCGGCGTGGTCAAGGGCAAGGACGCCGCCGGCCAGAAGGAGTGGGCGGCCCGTCAGCTCTATATCGCGCTCGGGCAGCTCATGGGCGCCGCCGCGGCCCTCGCCATCGACACCTGCGCGCTCGAAGGCATCGACCCCGCCGCCTATGACGAG
>SYID01000200.1 GCA_005798925.1 Verrucomicrobiota bacterium | reverse complement strand
GTGCTGGCCGCCGGCGCCGCTCGCGCGCGCCACGGACATGTCGAGGTCTTCGGGTTTCAGGACCACCTCGGCCTCCTCGGCCTCGGGCAGGACCGCGACCGTCGCGGCGGACGTGTGGACGCGCCCCGAAGCCTCGGTGGCGGGCACGCGCTGGACCCGGTGCACGCCGGCCTCGTGGCGGAGCAGGGCCATGGCGCCTTCGCCTTCGACCAGCAGGACCGCGTCGCGCACCCCGCCCAGGTCGGAGTGGGAGAGGGAGAGCAGCTCGTGCTTCCAGCCCCGCTTCTCGGCGAAACGGGTGTAGGCCCGGAGCAGCTCGCCAGCGAAGAGGGAGGCCTCCTCCCCGCCGGTGCCGGCGCGGATTTCTACAAGAGCATTACGAGAATCATCCGGATCCGGGGGGATGATGGCCCGGATCAACTGTTCGCGGGCCGTCTCGACCGCCGGGGTCAGGCGGGCGATCTCCTCGGCCGCCATCCCGCGCAGCTCCGGATCGGCTTCGCCGGCCAGCCCCCGGGCCTCGGCGAGCTCCTTTTCCAGCCCGGTCAGCACGTCGTCGGCCTTGACGGCCTTGGACGTGAAGCGCAGCTCCGCCCCGAGGGCGGCCGCGCGGCGGCTGTCGCCGAACGTCGCCGGATCGGCGAGCAGCCCTTCGAGCTCGGCCAGGCGGCGGCGGAAGCCGGACAGGTCGGGACGGAGGGGGTGGGCGGACATCGGCGAGGGGGTTAATCGGGCTTGGACAGGAGACGTCCGTTCGTTATTCAATGGAGTGCGGCGGCCTCCGCTCCGCAAGCCCGACCTTCATCCCTTTTCCGACCGATATGCAGCCCAAGGAACCCGCGCTTCGCGGCACCCACGTCCTCACCTGCGTGTGGGACTTCGACAAGACCCTCTGTCCGGGCTACATGCAGACCCCGCTCTTCAGGGCTTTCGGGGTCGACGAAGAGCAGTTCTGGCGGGAGACGAACCAGCTGCCCGCCCTTTACGCCCGCAAGGGCATCCGGACCCCGAAGGACTCCGTTTACCTCAACCACCTGCTCAGCTACGTGAAGGCCGGCCTCATGAAGGGCCTCACCAACCGCCGGCTCCGCGAGCTCGGCGCCGAGATCGAGCTCTGCCCCGGCCTGCCCCAGTTCTTCCCTGCGCTCAAGGAGCACGTCCGCGAGCTGGGCCGGAAGCACAACCTCGAGGTGGTCCTCGAGCACTACGTCATCAGCACCGGCCTGGCCGAGATGATCCGCGGCACCTCCCTCGCCGCGCACTGCGACGGCATCTACGGCTGCGAGTTCCTCGAGCACCCCCTGCCCCCGCACTTCACCAAGCAGGACGAGCTCTCGCTGGACCTGCCGACCGAGATCACGCAGGTCGCCGCCATGGTCGACAACACGATCAAGACCCGTTTCCTCTTCGAGATCAACAAAGGCTCGAACAAGAACGCCGAGATCGACGTCAACGCCGTCGTCCGCCCCGAGGACCGGCGCGTGCCTTTCGAGAACATGATCTACGTCGCCGACGGCCCCAGCGACGTCCCCGTCTTCTCGCTCCTGCGCAAGAACGGCGGCAAGGCCTTCGCCGTCTACGTCCCTGAGAGCGAGGCCGAGTTCGCGCAGAACGACGCGCTCCTCCAGGCCGGCCGCGTCCACGGCTACGGACCCTGCGACTACTCCGCCGCCGCCTTCACGCCGAAGTGGATCCGCCACGCCCTCGCGGGCATGGTCGAACGCCTCGCCCAGGAGCGCGCCCGCGCGCTCGCGGCCCGCGTCACCCGCCCGCCCCGGCACCTGCACGCCGACCCCGCGCCCGCCGCGGACGACGTCGCCTCGCAAGGCACCCTTTTCGGCGAATAACCATGCCTGCTCCCGCCCGCAAACGCACCGCCACGCTCGCCCGCCCGGCCAGCGAAAGCCGGCCGCTCCTCGCCCTCCTCCTCGCGCTCGGGGCCGCCTACCTGCTCGTCGCGATGCTCTTCCACGGCGCCGCCGACCAGAACCTGCTCCCGCAGTGGCTCGAGCAGACCTTCAACCTGCCGGCGGCCTCCGACGTCACGCCGACCGACAATCCCTGCGGGGCCTTCGGCGCCACGCTCGCCGTCCTCGTCTTCAGCCTCTTCGGCTATGCCGCGTTCCTGCAGCCTTTCTTCCTCTTCGCCGCCGCGTGGTTCGCCCTGAACCAGCGCGCGCACACGCTCTGGCCGGTCAAGGTGACCCTGATGGTGCTCTGCGTGCTGCTCTTCGCGCCGATCCTGACCCTCTGGTTGGGCACGACGCGCGACGTCTCCGTGGCCTTCGACCCGCGCGGGCCTGGCGGCGTCTTCGGCGAGCTGCTCGTCGACTCGGCGCTGCGTCCCGTCTTCGGCGACTACGGCGCCTGGTTCCTCGTCTTCCCTTATGGCTTCTGCCTCCTCGGCGCGCTGGCCGACGACCCCAAGGCCACGCTCTCCTCGTGGATCGCCGAGATGCGCGACGCCTTCGGCGCTTGGAACGCCGAACGCAAGGCCGCCGCCCTCGCGGCCGCCGAGGAGCAGCGCCGCCGCGACGTCGCCGCGGCCGAGCTGCGCCGTAAGCAGCAGGAAGTGGTCGGCGCCGCCATCGCGGCGCCCCAGCCCAAGGAGACCGCCAAGCCGGTCACGAAGGCGGCCGCCGGCTTGGCGGAGGTTCCCCGTGAAGGTCCGAAAGCCGACGATGCCGGCCTGGTGCAGCCCGAAAATGTCTCGATCTCCCCGGTCGCCGAGCCGCCCAAGGAAAAGAAGCCCAAGGCCGTCGTCGATGAAGACGAAGAAGAGCAGGAAATCCCCGAGGCCAAGCCGCCCCGCAAGGCGCCGGAACCCCTCGGCCCGAAGCCGGGCAAAGTCCTCGTCGTCCAGCCCGACAAGATCGAGAAGGCCGGCGCCGCCCAGGTGCTCAAGAAGCGCGGCGACTACGTCTTCCCCGAGATCCGCATGCTCAACGAACCCGCCGCCGGCTCCAAGGCCGCGCCGGAGGATTTCCGCAAGCGCGCCGCCGACCTCATCGAGACCTTGAAGCAGTTCAAGGTCGACTGCGTGCCGGTCGACCCCGCCAACGGCGTCGACGTCGGCATCCAGCAGGGCCCCTCGATCACGCGTTACGAGATCAAGCCCGCCCCGGGCGTGCGCGTGGAGAAGATCGCCAACCTCTCGAACAACATCGCGATGAACCTCGAGGCCGAGGCCGTGCGCATCCTGGCGCCGGTCCCGGGCAAGGGCACCGTCGGCATCGAGATCCCGAACAAGAACCGCAAGGACGTGCTCCTGCGCGAGATCATCGAATCCAAGGCCTGGGCCGAGGCCGCGATGGAGCTCCCCGTCGTGCTCGGCGTGGACAGCGTCACGAACAAGCCCGTCATCCAGGACCTCGCCAAGATGCCGCACGCGCTGATCGCCGGCGCCACCGGCCAGGGCAAGTCCGTCTGCATCAACGCCATCATCGTCTCGCTGCTCTACCGCTGCACGCCGCAGGACCTGCGCTTCATCATGGTCGACCCCAAGGTCGTCGAGCTGCAGATCTTCAACAACCTCCCCCACCTGCTCATCCCCGTCGAGACGGACCCCAAGCGCGTCCCGGCCGCCCTCAAGTGGCTCATCGCGGAGATGTCCCAGCGCTACAAGATCTTCGCCAAGTGCGGCGTGAAGAACATCACCGGGTTCAACGCCAAGCTCGCCAAGGAAGCCGGCGCCCCGAGGCAGGAGGAGCTTCCGCTCAGCCCCGACGAGCTGGCCGCCGCGGCCGCCGCCGCGGAGGAGGCCGTCGACGACGGCGTGCGGATCCCGACCGAGAAGCTGCCTTACATCGTCTGCATCATCGACGAGATGGCCGACCTCATGATGGTCGCCGCGCAGGACATCGAGACCTCCGTGGCGCGCATCGCCCAGCTCGCGCGCGCCGCCGGCCTCCACCTCGTGCTCGCCACCCAGCGCCCCTCGACCGACGTCATCACGGGCCTCATCAAGGCCAACCTGCCCACGCGCATCGGCTTCAAGGTCTCCTCGCAGATCGACTCGCGCACCATCCTGGACCGCGGGGGCGCCGAGACGCTCGTCGGCCGCGGCGACATGCTCTTCGTGCCCCCCGGCAGCGCCACGCTCAACCGCGTCCAAGGCGCCTTCGTGGGCGAGCAGGAAGTCTCCGCCATCGTGGAGTTCCTCTCGGAGAAGAACGGCAAGCCGGAATTCGCCCAGGACGTCATCAAGGCCATCAAGGACGGCGCCGAAGGCGGCGAAGGCGGCGAGGCGGGCGAAGGCGACGAGGATCCGCTGGTGGCCCAGAGCTGGGCCATCATCAAGGAGACGCGCCGCGCCTCCGTCTCGATGCTCCAGCGCCGGCTCAAGCTCGGCTACAACCGCGCCGCCCGCATCATGGACGTGCTCTGCGAGAAGGGCTACGTGGGTCCGGAGAACGGCTCAAGCCCCCGCGAGATCCTCGTCGACTAGAGTCGAATCGAGGACACGAGGGCTGGAGGACGCGAGGACAGGTGGGCCGGAGGGCCGGACCTGAAGGGAGTATGGAGTATCGGGGGAGTGTCTACCTTGGGTAGGGTTGAGCGGCTCGCTCAACCTTGCCTATATCCGTCACTCGGCGAACGGATGCGATGTCATCGCATCCCTACCCAATACAGAGAGACAGGTCTCAAAGGGAAACCGGCGACCGGATGATTGGCTGCGGCCATTTTCAGGTCACGGGTCTCGGCAGCCGGGTCCCAGGTTCAGGTGTTCTGCATTTTGTCCCGTACCCGCACCTGTACCTGATAACCCGGACCAGGGACCTGAGGGCCGAGACCTGGGACCTGAAGATGCCTCTCCCTTTAGCTCTTCCTCTGCATCGAGGCATGGACGTGATCACTATCGCGTCCGCCCTCAATCCCGACGGAGGCGATGTCATCGCATCCCGCCCAAGGCCGATGGCTTTCCTCGTGCCCTCAGACCCTCGAGACCTCCAGTCCTCGCGCCGGCCTACTTCTTCTTTTCTTTCTTCTTACGCTCAGGGACGACCGGCTTCTTCTTTTTCTCCGGCTCGGGGAGCGTGGGTTCCGGCGTGGGCAAGGTGGGGTCGACGGTGGGCGCGGGTGCCGCCGGATCGAAGAAAGGCTTCGGGGCCGGCGCGGAGGGCGCCGCTTCCTTGGCAGGTTCGGCGGCGCCGGCGGCGGCGGCGACGAAAAGCAGGGCCAGGCAAGGACGCATGGCGGGCGGCTTACTTGGCGGCGCTCTTGGCGGCCGGCTTCTTCCCGGTCTTGGGCGATTCCGCGTCGGTCTTAGGGGTCTCGGCGACGGGCTTCTTCTCGTCGGCTTTCGCGTCGACGGTTTCTTTCTTCGGCTTGCTCAGTTCCTTGGCGGCGGCCGCGCCGACGGCGACGGCGGCCTCGGCGAGCTTGGCGTTGCCCGGAGAGGCGGTGGCCTTGCCGCCGATCGCGGCGAGCTTATCGACTTCGGCCTGCGCGGCCTTGGCGGCGTCGAGGGCCATCTGCGTGGCGGCGTCGACGGTCTGAGGGATAAGTGACGCCGGTTCCGCGAGGGCCTCGGCTTTGGCGTCGACCTTCGGCGCGGCCGGCTTCTCGGCTTTGGCCTTCTTCTCGGTCGTGGCCGTCGTGTTGCCGCCCGAGGGGGCCGGTGGCGTCGGCTTCTTGGTGACGGCGGAGGCGACGGCCGCGGCGCAGAGCAGGACGAGCAGGGGGAATCTCATGTCAGAGATAATACACCGCTGGCCGGAGGGAGTTTCAACCCTTGTCGGGCCGGAAAATGAAGAAGACCGCCCCCAGCAGGCAGCAAAACGCCCAGAAGTAGTCCCATTTCCATTTCTCCCCGAGGAAGAGCAGCATGAACGGCACGAAGACGGCGAGCGTGACGCACTCCTGCAGGATCTTGAGCTGCGCCCCGGAGAGTCCGCCGGCATGCCCGATCCGGTTGGCCGGCACCATGATCAGGTATTCGCCCAGGGCGATGGACCAGCTGACCAAGGCCGCCGTCCACCATGGGCTCTGCGGCATCGTACGCAGGTGGCCGTACCAGGCGAAGGTCATGAAGACGTTCGAGAGGCAAAGCAGGCCGAGGGTGAGCAGGGCGGGTTTCAATAGTTCGGGGCGCATCTGGGGAAAGCGGAAATGACACTGAGCCGTCACGGAATGTTAGCAATAAATGCCTTGGGTCCGCGTGCGGTCAGACTTGAACCAGGGCGAGAGCGTATCAACTATGGGCCGCATACCCCATGTCTGATACCACCGTCCCCACGTCGACGCCGCCGGCTCCCGCCGGGGCCTTGAACTCCTTGACCAAGGACCTCGCCGCCGGCCTGGTCGTGTTCCTGGTCGCGTTGCCTTTATGCCTCGGCATCGCGCTGGCTTCGGGCGCGCCGATGGTGGCGGGCATCGTCAGCGGCGTGGTGGGCGGCCTGCTGGTCTCATGGCTGAGCGGATCGCACACCAGCGTCAGCGGCCCCGCGGCCGGACTGGTGGCCGTGGTCCTGGGGCAGGTGGCGGTGCTCGGATCTTACGAGGCCTTTCTCGTGGCCGTGATCCTCGCCGGCGCGATCCAGGTCCTGCTCGGCGCGTTGCGTGCCGGCTTCATCGCGGCCTTCTTCCCCTCGAGCGTCATCAAGGGCTTGCTCGCCGCCATCGGCCTGATTCTCATCCTCAAGCAGATCCCCCACATGGTCGGCCATGACGCGGATCCGGAGGGCGACATGGGCTTCCTCCAGGCCGACGGCAAGAACACCATTTCGGAGCTCTTCTCCTCCTTGTTCGACTTGGATCCGGGCGCCTTGATGGTCGGAGTGGTGTCCCTCGCGGTCCTGCT
>SYID01000199.1 GCA_005798925.1 Verrucomicrobiota bacterium | reverse complement strand
CGGCCCGCTTCGTTCGTTTCGATAAAGACAAGGACGGACGCCTCTCGAAGGATGAGTTCGTCCGCGCCGGCAACTGAGACTTTACCCATGCGATACCTCACCCTCCTCACCCTCCTCGCCGGCGCCGTGCTCGGCGCCCAGGAAGCCCCCAAGGCCAAAGCCTCGGCCAAGAAGGCCAAGGCCGCCGCCAAGGCCGACGCGTATTCGGCCTCGCTGCCCAAGCCCACGCACGCGGGCGTACGTTATGGCGACCATGAGCGCCACGTGCTCGACTTCTGGCAGGCGGAATCCGCGACACCGACGCCGTTGGTCTTCATCATCCACGGCGGCGGCTGGGTCGGCGGCAGCAAGGAGCGCGCGGAGAAGTTCGCCGACGTCGCCGCCCTGCTCAAGGCCGGCGTCTCGGTCGTCTCCATCAACTACCGCCTGATCAAGCGCGACCCCGCGGTCGACACCTCGCCCCCCGTGAAGGCGCCCCTGCACGACGCCGCCCGCGCCCTGCAGTTCGTGCGCAGCAAGGCCGCCGAGTGGAACCTCGACAAGACCCGCGTCGGCGCCGCCGGCGGCTCGGCCGGGGCCTGCTCCAGCCTCTGGCTGGCCTTCCACGACGACCTCGCCGACCCGAAGTCGGCCGACCCGATCGCCCGCGAATCCACCCGCCTGACCTGCGCGGCGGTGACCGGACCGCAGACGACCCTCGATCCGGCGCAGATGAAGGAGTGGACGCCTAACAGCAACTACGGCGGCCACGCCTTCGGCTTCAAGACGTTCGAGGAGTTCCTCGCCGGCCGGGAGTCCATCTTGCCGCTCATCGCGGAATATTCTCCGTATGCGTTGGTCTCATCCGACGACCCCGCGGTCTACATGACCTTCGGAGGCCCGCCGGCCATCGGTCAGAACGAGAAAGACCCGACGCACACCGCGAACTTCGGCGCCAAGCTCGCCGAACACTGCGCAACCAAGGGCGTCTCCGCCGAACTGCATTACCGGGGGCTCGCCAACCCTAAGCACGCGACGCCCACGGAATTCCTGTTGGCGAAGCTCAAAGCCGTCAAATGAAGGTCGCGGCGCTCCTTTCCATCCTGCTGCTGGCCGGTTGCGCCACGCCGGAAGCCTTCTCGGTCCGTGAGGATTTCGGGCCGGGCTTTGAAGCGAAGAAATTCCTGACACCGCTCCCGAACAAGAACACGTCCGTGCGCGACGGCGTCCTCTGGACCCGCGGATCCAGCGGCGGCAAATACCCGCCGATGGTCTACCTGGCGCTGGCCGGCAAGGACCTGACGATGTCCTTCCGCTACCGTCACCTTGAGAAAGGCGGCATGCTCTGGCTCTTCGTCGACGGCGACGACGGTTATGGGTCGGTCGACCACATGCTCCGTGTCCGCCTCAACCGCGACAGCGTCGTGCTCGAAGTCGACGCCCACACCCTCGACCCCAAGCACCCGCTGCGCCAGAACACCCGCGCGCCCGATCCGGTCAGCAAGGCTTACCGCACCAACGAACACTTCCCGGCGGAAAAGGTCGATCTCTCCGCCAACGATTGGCGCACCGTGAAACTCGTCTTCAAGGGGGATACTGTGGACATGTCCGTCGACGGCAAGTGGACCCGCACGCTCCAGCGCCCGAACTTCGACGCGACCAAGCGCAAACTGCTCTGGATGCAGAACGGCGGCGCCGCCGGCATCGAGATCGACGACGTCATCGTCATCCCGACCCCCTGATCATGAGAAACCTGATCCTGGTCCTGCTGGTCGCCCTCTGCTCCGCCGAGCAACCCCGCCCGAACTTCATCGTCATCAACATCGATGACCTCGGGTACGCCGACATCGGACCGTTCGGGTCCAAGCTCAACCGTACCCCGAACCTCGACCGCATGGCCAAAGAGGGCATGCGACTGACCTCCTACTACGCCGCCCCCGTGTGCTCGCCTTCGCGCGCGATGCTGATGACCGGGTGCTACCCCAAGCGCGTCCTGCCGACGCCGCACGTGCTATTCCCCGCCGCCGAGGTCGGCCTGCATCCCGATGAAGTCACCGTGGCGGAGACGCTGAAAGCCGCGGGCTACGCGACCGCCTGCGTGGGCAAGTGGCACCTCGGCGACCAGGCCCCCTTCCTCCCCAACGCCCAGGGGTTCGACTTCTATTTCGGCATACCCTATTCGAACGACATGGGCATGGCGTCCGAAGGGTCCAAGAGCGACCTCGGAAAGCCTACGCCGAAAGACGAACCCAAGTCACGTGCCGGAAAGATGAATCCGCCGGAGACCGGACTGCGCGGGAGCGACCAGCCCCCTCTGCCTATGCTGCGCGACGGGAAGGCGATCGCCCGCGTGAAGCAAGGTGAGCAGCAGCGCCTCGTGGCGGACTACACCCGGGAGGCCGAGGCCTTCATCCGGCGGAGCAAGGACGGGCCGTTCTTCCTCTACCTTCCGCACAGCTCGGTGCACTTCCCGCTCTACCCCGGACAGGCCTGGGCCGGAAAGTCGCCCCACGGGCATTACTCCGACTGGGTGGAGGAGACCGACTGGTCGGTGGGCCGTATCCTGGACACGCTGCGCGAGCTCGGCCTGGACCAGCGGACGCTCGTGATCTTCACCTCGGACAACGGCGGAACGACGCGGAGCAGCAATGCGCCGCTCAAAGGTCATAAGGGAAGCACCTGGGAGGGCGGCGTGCGCGCACCGACGATCGCTTGGTGGCCGGGCAAGATCCCTGCTGGCACTTCGAGCGACGTCATCACCGGCATGTTCGACGTCCATCCGACCTTCGCCAAGCTGGCCGGCGCGAAACTGCCCGACCGCAAGGTCGACGGCATCGACCTATCCCCCGTGTTGCTGGGCAAGGACGGCGCGAAGGGACACGATGAGTTCCTCTATTTCCGCGGCCTGACCCTTGAGGCGGTGCGCGCCGGTCGCTGGAAGCTGATGCTGGAGGGCTCCAACGCCCCCTTCCAGTCCAAGCAGCCGAAGAAGGAGGCGCCGCTTCGCCTCTACGACCTCGAAGCCGACGTCGGAGAGACCACCGACCTCGCGGCGGCCAATCCGGACGTCGTGCAAAGACTGCTGGCGAGGGCAGCCGCCGTGGACGCGGACCTTGGGCGCACCGAGACGGGTCCGGGCGTCCGTCCGCTGGGCCGGTTCCCAAATCCCCGCCCGGTCATCGGCCACGACGGCACCGTACGCCCCGACGCCGTCGGAACCACGGTGCGTTTCCCCTGACCTAAAAGCCATGCAACGCCTCCTCACTGCTCTCACCGCCGCCCTGCTCTGCTCAGCCTGCTCCACCGGGCCGCTGCTCGTCCAAGAGGAGCCGCCGGTCATCGTCGCACCCGGCTTCAAGTCCGCGTTCGTCGAACCGTGGAAGATCCCCCATGGCGAGTGGAAGCCCGACGACGGCGTCCTGCGCATGACCGAGATCCCCGCGCGCAAGCATGTGCCGGTGCTCCAGCACTGGGTCGGCCTGAAGACCGCCGTCATCGAACTCGAATACCGGCAGGACGTGCCCGCGATCTTCTACATCGGGTGCGACGCCGAAAAGCACGTCGGACGCGTCGTCATCTCCCCCGGCTCGGTCCATATCGCCGAAGACTCCGTCAAGCCGTCGCACATCCTCGCCCGCCTCCCGCTCCAGCCCGTCAAAGGCCAGTGGCGTCACGTCCGCGTCGAGTGGACCGGCGACCGCATGGCCGTCCGTATCGACGGCCAGGAGCTGAGCGCCCAGCACCCCTTCCTCGCCACGCCGAAGACCCGCAGCTGGATCGCCGGCGCCAAGTCCGCCGAAGTCCGCAACCTCGTGATCAAAGGCGTACAGCAGTGAGAACCCTGCTCGCCCTCCTGCTCGCTCCGCTCGCGGCCCTTGCCGCCGAGCCCAAGGTCATCCTCGAAGAGAGGTTCGACCATGAACTCTCCAAGGATTGGTTCTGGGGGCTGGGCACCTGGAGCGCCAAAGACGGCGTGCTGCGCGGCTTCGAATCGGGCGCCCGGCGCCATGGTCCGGTCAAGGTGCACAGGCTGCCCCTGAAGGACGGTATCGTGGAATGCGATTTCCGCCTCATCGGCAAGGCAAGCTTCGCAGGGATCATCTTCAACGGCAGCCAAGAGAGAGGCCATATCTGCCATCTCGTGATGACCACCAAGGAGCTCCGCGTCCTCGCCCACCCCAAGAAGGGCGAGAGCCAGGAACTCGCCAAGGTGCCCGCCCCGTTGCCGACGGAGACCTGGCACCACGTGCGCATCGTCTTCAACGGCGACAAGCTGGAGGCCACCGTCGACGATCATGTCATCCGCGCCGCAGCGCCCTGCGTCGCCGAAGAGAAACTCACCTTCGGACTCGGCGGCGAATCCGGCGGCCCGACCGGCGAGCAGGCCGGCGCCCTCGAATTCCGTCGACTGCGTGTCACGTCGACGGCTCCTTGACCTGCATTCATATCATGCTTCGCTGTCTCCTCGCCCTATTGCTTGCTTCGTTCGCGATTCATGCGGCGGACAAGCCGAACATCATCCTCATCTATTCGGACGACCATGGCTGGGCCGATCTCGCCGTCCAAGGTTCGGACCAGGACATCCGCACGCCGCATCTTGATGCATTGGCCCGCGAGGGCGTCCGTTTCACGCGGGGCTACGTCACCGCGCCCCAGTGCGTCCCTTCGCGCGCCGGCGTCCTCACCGGCCGCTACCAGCAGCGCTTCGGCGTGGAGGACAACAACAAAGGGCCGTTGCCGCTCACCGAACTGACCATCGCCGAACGCCTCAAGGCCGCGGGCTACGTCACCGGACAGGTCGGCAAATGGCACCTCGACCTCGTCGGCGGCAAGAAGGGCGAGAAAGGCCTCCGCGTCGCCAAGGAGCACATGCCCCACGCGCAGGGCTTTGACGAATACTTCCGCGGCGAGCTCCGGCAGTTCTATGCCTCGCATGACCTCTCAGGGAAACCTTTCGCCGACGCCCCGCACCTTGTGGCGGACAATCGTTTCCGCGTGGTCGTGCAGACCGAGGCCGCCCTGTCCTTCCTGGATCGCCGGGCCGCCCAGCCCGCCCAGCCTTTCTTCCTCTACCTGGCTTACTACGCCCCACACGTCCCGCTCGAATCCCCGGAACCGTGGTTCTCGAAGACGCCCGCCCATCTGCCCAAGGAACGTCGCCAGGCTTTGGCGATGATCGCGGCGATGGACGAAGGCATCGGCCAGCTGCGCGCGAAGCTCAAGGCGACCGGTCAGGACCAGAACACGCTCATCGTGTTCATCGGCGACAACGGCGCGCCCCTCGGCAAAGCCTGGGACGGCTCGCTCAACACGCCGCTCATCGGCCAGAAAGGCATGCTGAGCGAAGGCGGCATCCGTACGCCCTTCGTGGCCACGTGGCCCGCCCGCCTGCCCGCCGGCAAGGTCTACGATCAGCCCGTCAGCAGCCTCGACGTCGCCGCGACGGCCGTCGCCGCCGCCGGCCTGCCGAAAGCCCCGGAACTCGACGGCACGGACCTCGCGCCCTTCGTCAGCGGACAGAATACCGGCGCGCCGCATGAGCGTCTCTTCTGGCGCTGGGGCTCGCAGGCCGCGGTACTGGAACACCCCTGGAAGCTCGTCCGCCTCGGCGACCGAGAGGAAATGCTGTTCGACGTGACGACGGCCGACGGCGAGAACCTCGCCAAGAACCAGGCCAAGGCGCGCCCGGAAATCGTGGCCCGCCTTCGAACGGCGCTCAAGGCCTGGAGCGACACCCTCTCGCCTCCCGGACTCCCCACGAGCCTGGATCCACATCACGAAGGCATGTTCGCCGAACACGGCGTCATCACCGCCTCCTCCGCCGCGCCGCGCAAGAACGAGCCCGCCGGCGCCGTCCAAGGCTGGTTCGCCCGCAACGGAACCATCGCGACCCAGGACGGGGCTCTGGTCGTCGCCGCCGAACCCAAGGCGGCCAAGAACGCCAAGCCTTTCCTCGCGAAGACCGGCTTGGCGCTGAAAGGCCCCGTGACGGCGATCATCAAGGCCGACGCCAAAGTCGCGACCCACGGCTCGCTCAGCTGGCGTACCAAGGATCAGCCCGACTTCCTGCCCGCCAACCTCGTGCGGTTCGAGATTCCCGCCGGCGCCTCCGAGCAGAGCATCCCCCTGCCCGTCGACGGCCAGGCCATCCATCTGCGCCTGAGCCTGGGCGAGCGGGCCGATGGCCTGCGCCTCCGCTCGATCGAACTGCGCCCCGCCAAGGGGACGGCCGATATCGCGCACTTCGGCCGCTGATTCGTATCCCCTCATATAAAAAGCCTGTCCACGAGACGGAGGGAGACTAGGGTGCACGCACCCCTATGAACGCTCGCGCCCTCCTCGCCTGCCTGCTCGCGCTGTCGCCTCTCTTCTCCGCGGAGCGCCCGAACATCCTGCTCATCGTCGCCGACGACCTCGGCTGGTCCGACGTCGGCTGGCACGG
>SYID01000198.1 GCA_005798925.1 Verrucomicrobiota bacterium | reverse complement strand
GTCGGCGGCATGCTTCCGGGCCTCCTGGCCGAGCAGCCCGGCGTATTCCAAGGCGGCCTTAGGGTCATGGACCGAGCAGGGCCCGACGATGACCATGAGACGGTCGTCCTGACCGGCGATGACCCTGGCGGCGTCCTTACGGGCGGCCGTGACCACTTCGGCCGCCTTGTCCGAGGCCGGGAGTTCCTGCAGCACGAGGGCGGGCGTCAGCAGGGGGAGCTGACTGCGAATGCGAAGGTCGTCCGTGGTGTGGTGCATCGGTGAAGGGCTTTTTCCCATGGGGAAAAGGGGGTAAATGAAGGGATGCGCCGCCCCTCTGTCAATGACGCGTCCCGGGTTGACGAGAACGCCATCAGTATCAAAAGTGTCTCAAATCGGCATGCCGAAGCCCCCCTCCCAACCTTCCCCGGAACAATCCGGCGCCTTCAAGGCCTTCATCGCCGAGAAAGGCCTCCGGGCGACCCGCCAGCGCATGGCGGTCTTCGAGGCGGCGCGCTCCGGCCAAGGCCATTACACGGCGGAGGACCTTCTCAAGCGCGCCCGGGCGATCGACCGCACGGTTTCCCGGGCCACCGTCTACCGCGCCATCCCTCTGCTGGTCGGCAGCAACGTCATCCGCGAGATGGACGTCGGGCGCGACCAGAAATACTACCTGGCCGAAGCCGGCAGCGCGACCTTCCGCGCCCAGCTGATCTGCGAGGACTGCGATTGCATCGTCGAGGTGGACGCCCCGTTCATGGAATGGTACGGCAAGGCCGTCGCCGCCAAGCACGGCATGCGGCCGATCGCCCAGAAACTCCAGGTCACCGCCGCCTGCCTCAACGAACGCTGCCCCAAGCGCCGCGCCCCCCGTCCATGAAGCTTCCTCCCGTCGCCGCCGTCTTCCCGCCCCTGCCCGCCGGCGGGACGCCCCTCTCCGCCTTGCAGCGCGAGGTCCTCGCGCTCAAGCGCGAGAAAGACGCGCTCATCCTCGCGCACAACTACCAGTGCGAGGACATCCAAGGCGTGGCGGATTACGTGGGCGACTCCCTCGGCCTGGCCTACAAGGCCGCGCAGGCCGCCCAGTCGACCATCGTCTTCTGCGGCGTGCCCTTCATGGCCGAGACGGCGAAGATCGTGAACCCCTCGCGCCGCGTGCTGCTGCCGGACCTCGCGGCCGGCTGTTCGCTCGCCGATTCCTGCCCGGCCGAGAAGCTCGCCGCGGCCAAGGCGGCGGACCCTTCGCTTTACGTCGTCGCGTACATCAACTGCAGCGCCGCGGTCAAGGCGCTCAGCGACGTCATCGTCACCAGCGGCAACGCCTCGAAAATCGTGAGCCGCGCGCCGGCCGACCGGCCGATCCTCTTCGTGCCCGACCAGAATCTCGGTCACTGGGTCTCCGGCAAGACCGGCCGGGCCATGCAGCTCTGGCCGGGCAACTGCTACGCCCACGTGCAGTTCACGCCCGCCGCCCTCCTCCGCGCCAAGGCGGCGCACCCGGGCGCCCCCGTCGTCGCGCACCCGGAGTGCACCGAGGCCGTCCGCGAACTCGCCGACATGGTCTGTTCGACCGAGCTGATGGTCGGCTGGTGCAAGGAACAGACGGCCGACACCATCATCGTCACGACCGAATCCGGGATGATCCACCGCCTGCGCCGCGAGGCGCCGGGCAAGACTTTCGTCGCCGCGCCCACCGACCGCTGCTCCTGCAACGACTGCAAGTTCATGAAGATGAACACGCTTGAGAAAGTCCGCGACTGCCTGCGCGACGGCGCGCCCGAGATCCGCATGGAGGAATCCCTCCGCGCCGCGGCCGAAATCCCGCTGCGGCGCATGCTCGAATGGAGCCGGTAGAACGGACGCTAGGGTGAAAAACTTTTACCAAAGTTTGACAAACCCGAATATTATAAAATCTTGGAATCGCTGGCTGGACGTCGTCTAATCCCTCGACGGGTCCGACTCAGCCTCCGCCACCGCACCTTCCATGAAAATCGACCTCGACCCCTCCGCCTTCACCTCGAAGGACGCCTATGTCCGCGCCGCGCTGTCCAAGGCCCGCGACCTGGCCGTGCAGGCCTGGGAAGACGAACACAGCGAGCGCCAGACGCTGATCGCCCGCGAAGTCGCCTCCCTCTCCAAACCCGAATTGGCGAAGCGCCTCATCAAGCTGCTCTCCCGTCCCAACCGCGCCCGCGCCCAGATCTCGGACGGCATGCGCGCCAAGGCCCAGGCGATGCGCAAGAAAGGCGCCCCGGTCCGGGAGATCGCCGCCGAACTCGGCATCTCCATCCCGTCGGTCTACAACATCACCAAGGACTGACCTTGCGCGTCCTCCCCGCTCCGCCGAAAATGACGGCGATGCAGGAATGGACCCGCGGCGATCCGTCGAAAGCCCCCGCGCGCGCCCCCTTGGCCCGCGGCGGCGAACTGGATGCGGCCAGCTTGATCGCGGCCTACCGCGCCGGCGTGTTCCCTTGGTATTCGGCCGGCGAGCCTGTCAAATGGTGGTGTCCCGACCCGCGCTTCGTCATGCGGCCGGCTGATTTCCGTCTGACCGACAGCCTCCGCAAGACCATGCGCAAGCCCGGCTGGTCGGTGACGTTCGACCTCGGCTTCGAGACGGTGATGCGCCGGTGCGCCGAAGTCCCGCGGCCCGGTCAGGACGGCACCTGGATCACCGAGGAGATGATCGCGGCCTACTGCGAGCTGCATCGGCGGGGTTTCGCCCACAGCGTCGAGGTCAGCTGGGAGGGCGAACTGGTCGGCGGACTTTACGGGGTCGCCCTCGGCCGGCTCTTCCACGGCGAATCGATGTTCCACCTACGGGCCGACGCCTCCAAGGTCGGCTTCGCGACGCTCGTCGCGCGCCTGCGCGCCTGCGAGTACTTCCTGATCGACTGCCAGATGCCGACGCCGCACCTGGCCAGCCTCGGGGCGTTCGCGGCCGACCGCGCGGAATTCCTCGAGGCCGTGCGGCTGTTCCGCGACCAGCCGCCGGCCGGCGACGCCTTCGGGCCTATTCCGGCTTCGGGCGGGACTTGAGCAGGGCGCGGGCCTCGCGTTCGTAGACCCGCTCGACGATCACGCAGAGCTGCTGCAGGGAGCGTCCGTCCGTGTAGACGGCGATGCCGGCCTGCATGTAGGCCTGCTCGCGCGCCTTCATCAGCTCGCGGATGCGCGCCTCCGGATCGTCGGACCTGAGGAGCGGGCGGCGGGAATTGCCTGCGGTGCGTCGGAGGATGGTCTCGACCGAGGCGAACAAGGTGACGACGATGCCCTTCGAGCGGACGAGCTCGGCCATGCCGGGAGGCACGACCAGGCCCCCGCCGCAGGCGACGACGGCTCCGTGCTCCGGCAAGTGCCGCTCGACGACCTCGCGTTCCAACGCGCGGAAATGCTCCTCGCCATGCCGGGCGAAGATCTCGGGGATCGCGCAGCCGGCGAGTTTCTCGACCATCTCGTCGGTGTCGAGGAACGGCCGGCGCCAGCGCTTGGCCAGCTGGCGGCCGAGGGCGGACTTCCCCGTGCCCATGAATCCGGCGAGGATCAGGTTCGGAGAGTTGTCCTTGTTCGCGACGGGCGACATACGTCCATAGCAAGCCCGTGCCCGCCTCTCGGCAAGCGACAAGCGTCGCCGGGCTTACTTGGCGGGCAAGGCGTCCAACGCGGCCTTGGCCTTCGGCGCCAGGCGTTCGGAGAGCCCCTGCGAGGCCTCGGTCAAGACGGCGCGGTCGGCCTCGACGAACAGGAGGGGGACGGCGGCCCAGGCGGCTTCGGTGAGTTCGTTGGCGGGTCCTTTGAGCAACGGGAGCAGCGAGGCCTTGAGGGCGGCGCGGATCTTCAGGTTCTTCGACGCGCGGACGGCGGCGATCCGGGCCCAGGCGGCCTTGGACGCGAGCGAAGTCCCGGCGGGCTCCGTGGGCAGATGCTTGGTGGCCAGCGAGACGGGGAGACGCAGGATCTCGTCCTCGACCTCCTGGACCTGCGAACGCTGCGTCAGCTTCGCCAGTCGCTCCCAGAGGAGGGGCGCGGCGGCGGTCGCGCTGACACGACGCAGCAGCCGGTTGGCGCGCTGGGCGGTCGCGTAATCCTCATGCCTGGCCAGCGCGACAAGCTCTTCGATGCTCAGCGGCGATTCCTTGGGGGAACGCCTGAGGTCGAGCAGGCGTTCGAGTTGCGCGAGCTTGGTCTCCGGCGTCGTGCCCTCAGGCGCCTCGTAGGTGTTCGGGGTCCGGGGATTGAGCGGCAGGCGAGGCTTGGCGACCGGCTCGAAGGTCAGCACCTGCGCGAGCGCGGCCCGGGCCTCGGGATCGGCGGACTCCTTCGCGACGGCGCGGACGCGTTCAAACCAGGCCTTGGATTCAGGCGTGTCCGTGAGGAAGGTCCGGGCATGGTCGAGGATGGCCTGTTGCGCGGCCAGTCGCTTGCCCTCGACGGCGAGATCCGCGAAGGTCGCGTCGGACGGCGCGTCAGCCGCCAGCAGCGAGCCCAGCGAGAGGAGCAGGGACAGAATCAGGGAGGGTTTCATGAGGCGAAAAGTTCAGGCAAGGGAGTCGGGGGCGAACTCCCCCAACGACCGACGATGGAAGGAGGCGAGGCCGAAGACGCCGACCGCCGCTCCGAGGAAGGCGCAGAGCATGTCGGCCTGGGTGTCCCAGACGAACCCCTGGGTGGCAAGGAAGACGTCGGCGGACTGTTCCAACGCGACGGCGGCGGCCCATTCGAAGACCTCGTAGGCCGCGGTGAAGGCCCCGGCGAAGATGAGACCGCCGAAGGCCGCGGCCACGGCGGTGGCCACGACACGCCGACGCAGCAGCCACTCCTTCATGATGAGCGCGGGGACCAGGCCTTGGATGAAATGGCCCAGGCGATCGTAAGGGTTGCGCGTCTGCCCGAGCCAGTCGGCGACCCATTGCCCCGCGGGAACATGGGCGTAGGTGTAATGCGCGCCGACGATGAGCACCAGGGCGTGCACGAACATCCATCGGCTGAGGAAGACGGACGGAGCCCAACCGCAGGCCCAGACCACGCCGGTCACGAGGAAGACGGGCGAAGCCTCGAGGCCCCAGACGGCCAGGTCGCGGGCCCCGACCGCCGACAGGAGGCCGAGCGCGACGGCCACGACGGCCAGCCGGCGGAAACGCCGCCGGGCGGACTGGAGGTTCAGATCGACCATGTGCCGCGCAGGGCGGGCGAGTGGAGGTGGTTGGCCTGGTCGTCGCCGACGAAGCCGCTGGCGTCGGGCTTGACGGTGAGCTTGCGGCCGAGCCGCACGCTGAGCGCGGCGAGGTTGACCAACGTCGAACTGCGGAAGGCCTCATGGACGCCGTAACCGAAAGGCCGCTTCTCGCGGGCGCACGCGTCGAAGTCGTCCTCCTGGTATTCAGGCAGCGGGAACTCGGCGGCCTTGGCGAGCAGCTCGGGCCGGCTGCAGCGCATGCCGGCGAAGAGCTTGCCGTTAGGTCCTTCGAGGAACGGATTCTCCGGATTACGCTCGGCGAGTTCGGATTCGAGGATGATGCGCGTGCCGTCCTTGTAGGTCAGCGTCACGGTCTTCCAGACGCCGCAGGCCATCGCGTCCTGCGGCGGAGCGTCGCATTCGACGGTCACCGGCGACTCGCCGTCCTTGCCGAGGAAATACTGCACGGGATCCAGGAAGTGCTGGCCCATGTCGCCGAGGCCGCCTTGGTCGAAATTCCAATAACCGCGGAAGGAACCGTGGCAGCGGTGCGGATGATAAGGGATGAGCGCCGAAGGGCCGCAGTACATGTCCCAGTTGAGGTGCGCCGGGACGGGCTCGGGCCTGAGATCCGGCCGGCCGACCCATTGATTGACCTTCCACTGGATGCCGCCGACCGGGGCGAGGCGCACCGTGAGCGGGCCGCCGAGCACGCCGCTGGCCACGACGCGGCGGATCTCCCGGGCCGGACCGACGCCGTAATAATTGGTGCGGTTGAGGCGGAACCAGGTGTTCACGCGGAACGGTACGCCGGTCTGCTGCACGACGCGGCTCAGGGCGATGCCTTCGCCGATCGTGCGGGTCAGCGGCTTCTCGCACCAGACGGCTTTGCCGCGGCGGGCGGCCATGGCGGCGATGACGCCATGCCAGTGGGGCGGGGTGCAGACGTGGACCACGTCGGCATCAGGCAAGGCGATGACCTCGCGGAAATCCTCGGCCGTCAGGGGGTTGCCGCCGCCGGCCTGCTTGATGCGCTCGAGTTTCTTCTGCACGCGCTGGGCGTCGACGTCACAGAGGCCGACGATGCGGTTCTTGCCCGTCATGCGCGGCTCGGAATGGGACCCGGAGATGCCGCCGCACCCGACGATCACGTGATTGAGTGTCTCGCTCGGCGGCACGAAGCCGCGGCCGAGGACGTGACGCGGGATGATCGTGAAGCCAAGGGCGGCGACGGCGGCGTTGCGCAGGAAAGAACGACGGGGTGATCGCATACGGGGTGTTATGACCAAGGATGACCTCGTTCAATCCCGATAGTTCCGCCCGGCGCCGAAAGACCCCTGATATGGAATAATTCCGCCGTTTAATCGCCGCCGCCTTTTGCGTCCGCCGGGTTCACCATTTTACTACATCGCATGTCTACGCCGACCTTGACCGCCGAGCCTCCGCGGACCGACGCCGCGGTCCCCCGGGCGGCGTTGTACGCCGCCGCCGACGCCCCCTTCTACGGCTCTGCCGACTGGCAAGCAGCCTTCGCCCTGCCCTGCCCCCGGCTGAAGGACTTGCCGCGCGTCACCAAGAGCCAGTTGCGCGAGCATTCGCCGGAGGGGTTCTTGCCTGCCGGCACGGAGCTCGTCCGACTGCTCCGCGAGGGAGTCGTCGAGGAGGAAAGCACCTCGGGCACTTCCGGCGCCAGCGTGCGGGTGATCTTCGGGCGCACCTGGTGGGCCGAACAGGAAGACCAGGCCCTCCGGCGCAATCCTTTCGTCCGGGACCGGCTGACCGCCGACCCCGGCCTGCGCCGGGCGGTGCTCACGACGCCGGGCTGCAGCGGCGTCAGCTGCGCGCACCGTTGGCTGAGCCGCGCGCAAAGGACCCAAGGCGCCACCCTCTTCGTCAACCAGTCGCGGATCCCCTTCATCCTCGGCGAAGACAAGCTCGCGGCGATGGCGGACGAAGTCGCCGAATGGTCGCCGGCGTTCCTTGACGTCGATCCGGTGCACGGCGCCTGGTTCGCCCTGCACTGCGAGCGCCATGGCCGACGGTTCCCTTCCCTGCGCTTCATCCTCGTGAGCTACGAATTCGTCAGCGTCGTCCACCGGGCGATCATCGAGCGGGTCTTCGGCGTACCGGTGATCAACCTTTACGGCTCCAGCGAAACCGGGCACCTGCTGGTCGAAGACGACGGCGTCATGCGGCCGAGCCCGGAGACGGCGGTGCTGGAAGTCGCCTCACCCGACGGCGCCGGCGTCGGGGAACTGCTGGTCACGACGCTTACCAATCCCTGGCTGCCGCTGCTCCGTTATGAGATCGGCGACTACGTCGAGCTCCGGGCCGGCGGCTACCTGGTCCACGGGCGCAAGCGCGACGCCCTCCGCCGCGCGGACGGCGGCGTGCTGACCACCCGGCAGCTCGACCAGGCCTTCGCCGACGTGACCGGGGTGGCGCATTACCAGCTCCGGCAGCAGGCGGACGGGTCCGCCCATCTTGCTCTCCTGCCGGAAGCCGCCGGCGACGACCTGGCGGAGGCCCGCACCCGTCTCACTCCGACCCTCTGCGCCATGCTGGGCGCGCCTGTGTCGGCCGAAGTCGTCGACCTGATCACGCCCGAGGACTCGGGCAAATTCAGGCTGACCGTCCGCGAGACCGCCTGACGGGCCGCCTCCCTTGCGGGGGCTTTCGGGCTGGAAAAACCCCGCCCCACCCCCCAAGGTGGCTCTTTCACCACCATGGAAGTCTATATCGACGGAAAGTTCTACCCCAAGGCGGAGGCCAAGATCTCGGTCTTCGACCACGGCTTCCTCTACGGTGACGGCATTTTCGAGGGCATCCGCCTCTACCAAGGCTGCGTCTTCCGCCTCGACGAACACCTTGAGCGCCTGGAGATGTCGGCCAAGGCCCTCTGCCTTGAGATGCCTTGGACCCGGAAGCAGATCGCCGAGATCGTCTGCGAATCCTGCCGCCGGAACCAACTGACCGACGGCTACATCCGCCTGGTGGTCTCCCGCGGCTTCGGCGACCTCGGTCTCTCGCCCAAGAACTGCCCGACGCCGTCGATCGTCTGCATCGCCGACACCATCAAGCTCTACCC
>SYID01000023.1 GCA_005798925.1 Verrucomicrobiota bacterium | reverse complement strand
GGCCACCCCGATGAGCGACGCCCCCGTGTCCGTCCGCGACCTGACGCCCGCGCAGGCCCGCGTCTCGCTGGCGATCATCGCCGTCCTGTTCTTCATCTTCGGATTCGTCTCGTGGGTGAATGCGATCCTCATCCCCTATTTCAAGATCGCCTGCGAGCTGACGCACTTCGAAGCCTACCTGGTCACGTTCGCGTTCTACATCTCCTACCTGGTCTTCTCGCTGCCCGCGGCGCATCTCCTGCGACGCGTCGGGTTCAAGCGGGGGATGATGATCGGCTTCTGGGTCATGGCGGCGGGCGCCCTGCTCTTCATCCCCGCCGCCTGGGGCCGGACCTACGGCGTCTTCCTCGGCGGACTCTTCACGCTCGGCGCCGGCCTCGCCGTGCTGCAGACCGCCGCCAATCCTTACGTCACCGTGCTGGGCCCGCAGGCCTCGGCCGCGCGGCGCATCAGCCTCATGGGGATCTGCAACAAGGGCGCCGGCATCCTCGCGCCGCTCGTCTTCGCGGCCGTGGTGCTGCGCGTGTCCGACACCGCGTTGTTAGCGGAGCTGCCCGCCATGGCGCCCGCGGCCAAGGCGGCGGCGCTCGACGAGCTGATCCGCCGCGTGGTCGTCCCTTACGCCGGCGTGGGCGCGGCGCTCGCCGTGCTCGGCCTGCTGGTGCGGCTCTCGCCGCTGCCGGAGATCGACACCGAACAGGAGACGCCGGAGGTCGCGGAAGCCAACGCGGGCAAGGCCAGCATCCTGGAATTCCCGCACCTCATCCTCGGCGCGGTCGGGATCTTCCTGCACGTCGGCACGCAGACCGTGGCCGTGGACACCATCATCGGCTACGCGGGCTCGATGGGCGTGCCGCTGGCCGCGGCGAAGATCCTGCCCGGCTGCGTCCTCGGCGCGATGATCGTCGGCTACCTGCTCGGGCTGACGCTCATCCCGCGGCATGTCAGCCAGCTCGCCGCGCTGCGGGCCTGCGTCTCGCTCGGCGTCGCCGGCACGCTCGGCGTGTTGTTCGCGCCGGGGAGCCTGACGCTTTTCGGCGTGACCGCCGACATCTCGCTATGGTGTCTCACCCTGCTCGGGCTGGCGAACTCGCTGACCTGGGCCGGGCTATGGCCGCTGGCGCTCGCGGGGCTCGGCCGCTTCACGAAGGTGGGCGCGTCGGTGATGGTCATGGGCCTATGCGGCAACGCGCTGATCCCGCTGGGCTATGGCTGGCTCGCGGACGGCTACGGCGAGCGGGCGGGTTACTGGATCCTGCTGCCCTGCTATCTTTATCTGACGTATTATGCCGTGAGCGGGTTTAAGAAGAGGGAGTGGTAAGGGTGGCCGGAGATCGGTTGGCCGGCGGGCCGGAGGAGACGAGAGTATTGAGCATAGGGGGTGACTCCGGGTGACGGGTGGCAGCCACGGGTGACGGCAACTCAGGTATCGGCTTCTCGGCGATCGGCCGCGGGAGCCTGGAGCCGGCAGCCGATGGCTGAATGGCCGGCTCCTGAGAGGCTGAGGCCCTGATGGCCGTCACCTGTCACCCGAAAGAACATGTCCGCAGCAAACTATCCGGTTTCCGGTCTCCCTTGGGGACTTAACGCGTGGCAACCAGGGCAGCACGCAGTGCTGCCCCTACCTGAGATTCAGGGCTCAACTCTCCCACCGCCAAGTCAGCACGATCTCGATGTCGGGATGGAAGGATTGCTTCACCGGGCAGGCTTCGGCGGCGCGCACCAGGCGGTCACGGACGTCGGCCGGCACGCCGGGCGGCATCGTGATATCGACCTCGAGCTTGGCGATGCGACGGGGCGGCGTGGCCGTCATATGTTTGGCGACGGAGGCGCGGGCGCCGCGGAGGTCGAGCCCCGTGTTGCGGGCGTGGATGCCGAGGATCGTGAGGAAGCAGGTGGCCATCGCGGTGGCGGCGAGGTCGGTCGGCGAGAACCCTTCGCCCTTGCCTTGGTTGTCGACCGGCGCGTCCGTCACGATGACATGGCCCGAAGGCCCATGGACGGCGCGCACGCGCAAGTCGCCGAGGTATTCGCAGGAGATATTGACGGCCATGCGCGGAGTTAAGCCGCCTGCCGGACGCCCCCAACAAAAAACCCCGGCGAGCCGGGGTCGGGAGAAAGGACTGCGGAGACGATTATTCGTCGCCGTCCTTGCCGATGGCGTCGACCGGGCAGCCCTCGAGGGCTTCCATGCACTGGTCGATGCCGGCCTGGTCGGTCGGCTGGGCGAACACGTAGGAGTAGCCGCCGTCGTCCTGGCGGGTGAAGAACTTCGGGGCGGTCTCGCGGCAGAGATCGCAGTCGATGCACTGCGAATCCACGTAGAATTTGCCCGGGACGCTCTCGGGGCGCTTGTCGTTCTTGTCGGCCATAAGGAAGGCTGAAAATGGAAGCGGCCCGGCGGGTGTCAAGAATGCGCGTCACTTGGCGGACGGCAGCATCACCACCAGGCGATGGCCGGCCCACCCGTCGCGGCCGATCAGATAGGCGGCGCTGAGGCGGTCCGTCGTGGCGAAAGTCACCTCGAGCACCGCGTCGGGCTCCAGGTTGGGACGCAGGCCCGCGCCCGGCTGGCGGTCGAAGGGTCCGAGCGGGCGGACCACGATCGAAGCGATCGGCAGCTCATGTTCCTGCTGGATGACCAGGCGCAGGCGGGCGCGCGTGGCGGCGTCGACGCCGTCCCAGCAGAAGAGCGCTTCGATCGCGCGCGCGTCCTGCGCGGCGAAGGCGCGGCGGAGATCGTCGGCGAGCGCCGCGCGGGAGCGGGCGTTCCGCCAGCCCAGGCCGCCGACGAGCGCGAGGCCGAGCACGAGGCCGAGGATCGCCGCGAGGACGCGGCGGAGCCAAGTTCGGCGAAGGAGGAGGAGCGGCACGAGGGAGAAGGGCGTTGACCGAATAGCAGGGACGGAGATATGCACGCAAGAGCCATGGCGCACGAAAGCAAGCCCACCCCGGATTCCGGCCGCTACGCGGCGCGGGGAGTCTCCGCCTCCAAGAGCGAGGTCCATGCGGCCGTCGACCGCCTCGATCCCGGGCTCTTCCCGCAGGCCTTCTGCAAGATCGTGTCCGACGGCCTCACCGGCGACCCGGCCAAGTGCGTGGTCACGCATTCGGACGGCTCGGGCACCAAGGCCCTGCTCGCGTACCTCTGGTGGAAGGAGACCGGCGACGCGTCGGTGTTCCGCGGCATCGCGCAGGACAGCATCGTCATGAACATCGACGACCTCCTGTGCGTCGGCGTGACCAAGGGCGTCATCCTCTCCTCGACCATCAACCGCAACGCCAAGGCCATCCCCGGGGCCATCCTCGCCGAACTCATCAACGGCACCGAAGACGTCCTCGCGATGCTGCGGGCCCAGGGCTTCGGCATCGTCTCCGGCGGCGGCGAGACCGCCGACGTCGGCGACCTCACGCCCACGCTCACCGTCGATTCCACCGCCACCGCGATCCTCGACCGCGCCGCCGTCGTGGACGCCGCGCGCGTCGGGCCCGGCCTGGTCATCGTCGGCGTCGCCTCGTCCGGCCGCGCGGCCTATGAGACGGCCGAGAACAGCGGCATCGGTTCGAACGGCCTGACCAGCGCGCGCCACGAACTCCTCTCCCGTCATTACGCCGAGAAGTATCCGGAGACCTATGACAAGGCCACCCCGGCGGAGCTCGCCTATTGCGGGCCGCACCGGCTGGCCGACCCGCTCCCCGGCTCAGCCTTGACGGTCGGGCAGGCCTTGCTTTCCCCCACCCGGACGTACGCCCCTTATGTCCTGCGGCTCCTGCAGGCCTTGGGTAACCAGCGCGTCCGGGGCATGGTCCATTGTTCCGGAGGGGGTCAGACCAAGTGCCGCCGGTTCGGGACCAAGGTCCATTTCATCAAGGACAACCTTTTCCCCGTGCCCCCGGTTTTCGCGGAAATCGCCCGGGTCAGCGGGACAGACCCCAAGGAAATGCACCAAGTCTACAATATGGGGCACCGTTTGGAGGTCTTTCTGGAGCCCAAAGACGCCGATCAAGCCCTCCGGATCGCGGCCGAGCTCGGCCTGGAAGCCAGGGTCGTCGGGCGGACCGAGCCTTCGGCGCGGAGCGACGGGGCCAACCATGTGACCGTCGTGCGGGACGGCCAGACCTTGGCCTACGCCTGAGACCCCCGGAGGGGGTGCAAGTCGGTTCGGGTGGTCGGGCAGACAGGACTTGAACCTGCAACACCCTGCTCCCAAAGCAGGGACTCTACCAATTGAGATACTGCCCGGTACCCGAGAAAACAGTCTGATTTTGTGTTGCCGTCCCTGTCAAACCGCTAATCTCCATCTGTTCCCACCCGACCAACACCTCCACACATGGAAAACGACAGCATCTCCTCCTCCTCTTCCGAATCCAAGCTCCCGCTGATCGTGGGTGTTCTCGGTTTCATCCTCGGCGCCGCCGGCCTCGTGCTCGGCATCAAGGCCAAGGGTGCCGCCCAGCTCGCGAACGACGAAGCCGCGGCCGCCAAGGCCAGCGTCGCCGAACTCGGCGCCGCGCTCGCCAGCAAGGCCAACGCCGCCGACCTCCAGGCTCTCGCCGGCGACCTCGCCGCCACCAAGCAGCAGACCGAGGCCAACGAAAAGGCCCTCAACGAGCAGATCATCGCCCTCCAGAAAGTCGTCACCGCGCCGAAGGCCGCCAGCAACGGCAAGTCTGCCACGCCCGCCGGACCTGGCGAATACGTCGTCGCCAAGGGCGACACGCTCGGCTCGATCGCCAAGAAGAGCGGCATCTCCCTCAAGGCCATCCAAGACCTCAACCCGGGCGTGAATCCGAACCGCCTGCAGATCGGCCAGAAGCTGAAGGTCAAGTAAGCCTCGCATGTCGGCGCCCTCCCGCTGGAACGTCCGGCACGAAGAGGTCCACGCCGACTGCAAGGTCTTCCGGGTGCACAAGGAACGCTGTCATCACCCTCTCGATCACCGGGAGGGTGATTTCTTTGTGCTGCATTCCGGCGACTGGGTGCTCGCGCTGCCCGTCACCGAGGACGGCCGGCTCGTGATGGTGCGCCAGTACCGCTTCGGCGTGCGCGCGCTGTCGACCGAGGCGCCTGGCGGCGTGATCGACCCGGGCGAAGACCCGGTGGTCGCCGCCGCGCGCGAGACCGAGGAAGAAACCGGCTTCGCCGGAGGCCGGGCCCGCCTGCTCGGCACCTGCGCGCCGAACCCCGCCATCCAGCGCAATCGTTGCCACTTCGTGCTGCTGGAGGGCGTCCGGCCCGAAGGCCGGCGCGCCCCGGACGAACACGAGGAGATCCAAGTCCTCGCCCTGTCGCCCCGGGCCGCCCTGGCCCAGGCGCTGGCCGAACCCGCCCAACATTCCCTCGCCCTCCTCGCGCTCTACCGTCTTCGTGACGTCCGGCCCGACCTTTTCGCATGACCACCCCCACCCGCATCAGATCCAAGGGCCGCGAGGCCGATCCCGTGCTCGTCGTCGGCTCCGTCGCCTACGACAGCATCATCACGCCGCACGACACCGGCGAACGGATCCTCGGCGGCAGCGCCGCCTACGCGTGCCTCGCCGCGAGCTATTTCGCCCCGCCGCGCATCGTCGGCGTCGTCGGGCACGACTTCCGCGACCGCGACCGCAAGAAGCTCGCCAGGCGGGGCATCGACCTCGACGGCCTGCTCACCGACCCGGCGGGCCGGACCTTCTTCTGGCGCGGACGCTACCACGAGAACTACAACCGCCGCGACACCGAGGACCTCCAGCTCAACGTCTTCGAGCGCTTCAAGCCGCGCCTCTCGGAGGCCCACGTCGCGACGCCGTTCGTCATGCTCGGCAACATCCGGCCCGACCTCCAGCTCGACGTCCTGAACCAGCTCACCGCGCCGCGCTTCGTGCTGGCGGACACCATCGACGTGTGGATCGAGACGCAGCGCGAGAAGCTCGGCGAGGTCATGCGCCGCGCGGACCTGCTCGTCGTCAACGACACCGAGTCCGCCAAGCTCACCGGCGAGGCCAACGCGATCGTCGCCGGCCGCGCCCTGCGCAAGCACGGTTGCAGGACCGTGATCGTCAAGAAAGGCGAGCACGGCGCCGTGCTCTTCCACGAGGAGGGCATGTTCGCCTTGCCCGCCTACCCCGTGACCGAGCTGCGCGACCCCACCGGCGCGGGCGACAGCTTCGCCGGCGCCCTGCTGGGCTACCTCGCCGCGGCGGGAGCGACCGATTTCGCGACCCTGAAACAGGCGATGATCTACGGCACCGCCGTGGCGAGCCTGACCGTCGAGGCGTTCTCCACCGACCGGCTCGCCAAGGCCGGCTGCCGGGAGATCCGCGCCCGCCGCAAGGAGCTGCTGAAGCTGATCAAGGCCTAGCCGCGGGGGCGGCCGAGCATCCGCCAGAGCACGTAGAGCAGGCCGCCGGAGAACGCCAGGTCGCCGGCCGCCAGCGGCCAGAGCGGCGGGAGGCGGCCGGCGAACACGGCGACGACGAAGAGCACCGCCTGCAGCACGACGAGGATGGCCAGCAGCGGGACGAAGCGGCGGAGCTTGGCCAGCGGATCGGGCGCGCTCATGCGAAGTGACGGCGATGGGCTTCGGCCAGGCCGAGCAGGGTGAGGTGCGGTTCGTGCGTGACGCGGGCGCGCCAGGAGGCCGGCAGATAGACCGCGGCGCCGCCGGTGACGACCACCTTGGGCGGCGGCGAGCCTTGGCGGACGAGCTCCGCGCAGACGCCGTCGAGGAGCGCGCCGATCATGCCGGCGAAGCCGAGCGCGCAACCCGCGCGCATGGCGTCGACGGTGGACTTGCCGATCGCCGGGCCGCCGAGGAGCGCGGCCGGGTCGAGCGCCGGCAGCAGCGCGGTGCGCTCATGCAGGTAGCGCGTCATCACGCCGAGCCCGGGCGCGATGATGCCGCCGGCGTAGCCGCGGTCGGTGAGGATGTCGACCGTCGTGGCCGTGCCCATGCCGACGACGACCGCCGGCGCGCCGACGACGAGCTGGGCGCCGACGCAGTCGGCGAGGCGGTCCTGGCCGACCTCGGCCGGGGTGGGGTAATCGAAACCGAGCCCGCGCACGGTGTCATGCGTCAGGTGATAGAACGGCCGGCCGGCGCCGGCGAGCGCGGGCAGGACGGCGGCGGTCAGCGCGGGCACCACGCTGGCGAGGGCGACGCCCCGGGTCGGGTGCGCGGCGAGCAGCGCCGCGAGGTCGGCGGCGGCGAGCGCGGCGGTCGGGATCTCGCCGTGCGCCGTCACCGCGCGGCCGTCGACGACGCCCCAGTGGGCGTGCGTGTTGCCGACATCGAGGCAGAAAAGGGACACGCGGGGAAAGTAGGCGGAGGCGGAGACGGGGCAAGCGTTCAAGGCTTGCGCAGCGTGACTTCGCCGGAGGCGACGACGGCCTTGCGGCCCCCGCCGGTGCGGAGGATGAGCGAGCCTTCGTCGTCGACGCCGTCGACCACGCCCGCGATCGGGTCGCCGCGCAGGCCGACGCGGACCGACTTGCCTGTCAGCACGTCGTGGCGGGCCCAGAGCCGCCGGAAGGAGCGAGACCATGTCCCTTCCTCGAACTGCTCCCAGGCCTGGAAGAGCGCGGCGACGGCTTCGGCCGCCGCGCGGTGGACGTCGAGCGGCCGCCCGAGCGCCGCTTCGAGCGTGCCGGCCGTCGCGCGCAGTTCGGCGGGGAAATCCTTGGGCTGCCCGGCGAGGTTGAGGCCGAGGCCGAAGACCAGCTCCCGGACCGAGTCGGCGTCGAGGCGGGCTTCGGTGAGCATGCCCGCGACCTTGCGTCCGTCGGGCGACTGCAGGTCATTGGGCCACTTCAGGCCGAGCCTCAGGCCGTGGGCTTGCTCGACGTGCGCGCAGAGCGCGAGGCCCATCCACAGCGTGAAAGGCTTGAGCCGTTCCGGCGGGATGAACGGCCGGAAGGCGAGCGAGAGGCAGAGGCTCCCCGAGGGAGCGCTGTGCCACCGGCGGCCCAGGCGGCCGCGGCCCGCGGACTGCGTCCGGGCGAGCACGGCGAACGGGGCCTCCTGGCCGGCGGCGAGGCGGCGCTCGGCCTCGGAGTTCGTGCTGTCGACGGTCTCGAGCAGCGCGACCGTCGGCGCGACCTTGAGCCGGCGCAGATGCGCTTCGAACAAGGCCGGGTTGAGGCCGCGCGGGACGGACTTCAAGGCGTAGCCTTTGCGCGTCGACGCCGCGAAGACGAAGCCCTGGGCGCGCAGCTTCTCGAGCCGGCTCCAGATCGCCACGCGGGAGACGCCGAGCTCCTTCGCGAGCCGGTCGCCGCTGACGGGTTCGTCGGGCGAGGCGAGGAACGCCAGGAGGATGCTGCTTTCGAGGTCGGCCATCGTCAGAGCCAGTCGAGGCCGAGGTCGCACCACGGCGCGGCGTGGGTGAGGGCGCCGCTGGAGACGAAGTCCGGCGCGAGGACGCCGAGGTCCGGGAGCGTCGCGAGGCTCACGCCGCCGCTGACTTCGGACCACGCGCGGCCGCGCAACGCCGGGATCGCGACGCGGAGATCGGCGAAGGAGAAGTTGTCGAGCAGCACGACGTCGGCGTCGGCCGCGAGGGCCGGAGCGATCTGGTCGGGCCGATCCACCTCGACCTCGACGAGCAGGTCGGGGCGGCTGGCGCGGGCGCGCCGCACCAGGTCGGTGAGGCGGGGCCCGGCGCCCGCGCCGTCGGCGGCGAGATGGTTGTCCTTCACCATGATGCGGTCGAAGAGCCCGAGCCGGTGGTTGTGGCCGCCGCCCTGCCCGACCGCGTATTTCTCGAGCATGCGGAAGCCGGGGGTCGTCTTGCGCGTGTCGAGCAGCTTGGTCGGCGAGGAGCCCAGCGCGCGGACGTGCTCGCGCGTGCGCGTGGCCACGCCGCAGAGGCGTTGGAGGAAGTTAAGCAGCACGCGTTCGGCGGTCAGCAGTTCGGCGGCGGGGCCTTCGACTTCGGCGACGGCCGCGCCGGCGGGGACGGACTGGCCGTCGGCCGCGAGCGGTTTCACGCGGCAACGGCCGCCGTAAGCCGCGAAGACCACCTCGATCATGCCGAGGCCGGCGAGGACCATGGGGCCGCGGGCGACCACGCGGGCGCGGGCGCGTTCGGCGCCGGCGAGCAGAGCGGCGGACGGGTCGCCGGGGCGGAGCGGCCGGACGGCCAGGCCGAGCCCGGCGAGGTCCTCGTCGCGGGCCAGTTCGGCGAAGCGACGCAGCCAGGCGAGGTCCAGCTCCTCCCAGCGGAGACGGCGGATCAATCGGTCGGACTGGCCGGGGTCGCGCGGCATGGGTCCACCTTACGACCCGCCCCCTGCCGGGCAAGGGGGTTAAGGGAAGAACTTCTTGAACTTCGAACGCCAGGATTCGGAGACCGGAGCGGCCTCGTCGCCGCAGGCTTCGGCGTAGGCCTTGAGGGCCTCCTTCTCCTTGTCGGACATCTTCTTCGGCACGTCGATGTCGACGCGTACCAGCAGGTCGCCCGAAGCCGAGCCGCGCAGCGGAGGCATGCCTTCGCCGCGGAGGCGGAAGATCGTGCCGCCCTGGGTGCCGGCGGGGATGTTCAGGTTGGTCTTCCCGCGGAGCTTCGGGACGACGATCTTGCCGCCGAGGGCGGCGACCGAGAACTTCACCGGCACGCTGCAGGCGAGGTCGTCGCCGTCGCGCTCGAAGAGCTCGTGCTCCTGGACGGTCACGTAGACGTAGAGATCGCCGGCGGCGGCGCCGCGGCGGCCCGCCGAGCCGTTGCCGCTCGAACGCAGCTTCGTGCCCGTGTCGACGCCGGGAGGGATGCGGACCGTCACGCTGGATTCCGCGACCACGCGGCCTTCGCCGGAGCAGCCCTTGCAGGGTTTCTCGATGGTCTCCTTCTGCCCGTTGCAGGTCGGACAAGTCTGGCGCATCTGGAAGAAGCCCTGGGAGCGGATCACCTGGCCGTGGCCCTTGCAGGTCGGGCAGCGGACCTTCTTCGAGCCCGCTTCGGCGCCGGAACCGGCGCACTTCGCGCAGGGGACATGCTTGCGGTAGGGGATCTTGCGTTCGACGCCTTCGGCCGCCTCTTCGAGCGTGACCTTGAGGTCGACGCGCAGGTCCTCGCCGGATTCGTCGGACTCGCCCCCGCCGCCCCCGCCGCCGAAGATGTCGCCGAAACCGCCGCCGCCGAACATCTGTTCGAAGATGTCGCGCGGGTCGGCGCCGCGGGCGCCGCCGCCCGGACCGCGGGCGCCGCCGCCCATGTTGGGGTCGAAGGCCGCCTCGCCGTGCTGGTCGTAAAGCTTCCGCTTGGCGTCGTCGCCGAGGATCTCATAGGCGCGCGAGACCTTCTTGAACTTCTCCTCGGCCTCCTTGTTGCCCGGATTGCGGTCGGGATGGAATTCCATGGCCTTCTTGCGATAGGCCTTCTTGAGCTCGTCGGCGGAGGCGGACTTCGCGACGCCGAGCAGGGAGTAATAGTCTTCGGCCATCGCGGGAGCTTACTGGGCGGGGCCGGAAGAGACGAAGACCGCGGCCGGGCGGAGGACGCGGTCGTGGAGCAGCCAGCCGGAGCGGGCGACGCGGAGCACCGAGCCTTCGGCGACCTCGGCGCTGGGTTCGGAGCCGACGGCTTCGTGACGGGCCGGATCGAAAGGCTGGCCGACCGGATTGACCTCGGCGAGACCTTGGGCGGAGAGGATCGAGCGGAGCTGGCCGACCGCCATGCGGAAACCCTCCGCGACGGCGCGCCCGTCGGCCTGCGTCGCGGCGGATTCAAGGCCGAGCGCGAGCGAATCGAGGGCGGGCAGGAGGTCTTCGAGGAGGCCGGCGGTCGCGAACTTGCGGAGCTCCTCGCGCTCGCGCTGATGGCGACGCTGCTGGTTCTGCTGGTCGGCCTGGCTGCGCAGCACCGTGTCCTTGAGGCGCGCGATCTCGCCTTCGAGCTCGGCCAGGCGGACGGCTTCAGGCGCGGGGGTTTCGGAGGGCGGAACGGGGTCGGTCATGGGATTATTTGGGCGGGCGGGCGGACAGGTCGAAAGGGAGGCCGGCGGGGAGGCCGAGGGCGACCCGCATGGCTTCCTTGGTGAGCGGACGCGTGACCTTCTCGGCGAAGTTATGCTCCGTGACGTCGGCCGCCTCGAAGACGAAATCCGCCTGACGATCGAGGAAGACCCGGCGGTCCGGCGTGCCGTCGTGGTTGATGACCGTCACGCGGCCCACGCGCACGCGCAGGCTCCTGATCTGGAACGGCCGCTGGCCGGCGGGCTCCGCGGGCTTCGTGGCGTCCCGGACGGCGCCGGCCTTGAGGCCGTTGGCGATGTCCTGGGCGTTGTTGTCTTTGAAGAAATCGGCCTTGGAGGCGAGCGTCAGGTGTTCGATGTCCAGTTCCGCCGCGTCGACCACGTGCGCGCCGCCGTCGCGGAAACTGAGCGGGTCGACATCGAGGACGAGGCGCTTCACCTTCAGGAATTCACGCTCCTGCCAGCGCGAGGGGTTGGTGATCGTCAGGCCCGAATAGGCGATGCGGCCGACGAAGAGGTTGGTGTCGTTCTGTTCGACGGCGAGGCGGGCTCCCGTGCGAGCCGAGAGGGAGGCGTCGAGCAGCTTGGGGGAAAATCGGCCGAGCGCCCAGACGCCGAGGAGCCCCGCCAAGACCAGGAAGAGCGCGATGCCGCAGAGCATCGTGAGGAGCTTGCGCAAGACGGACCCGGAGCGGGCGGATAGGCGGAGGCGGGACATCGGCGGACGCGAAAAAAGAGCAGTAGGCATGCCACCCAGAAGGGTCAATGACGGAGGGTAAACCGCCGGTTTATCGGGTTTTTTCGGGTGACAAGGCCAAAGAAAAGACCCGCCGCGCAGGGCGGCGGGTCCTTCTGTCTCTCCCGGTGTGACGGGAGGGGGCGCCTTACTGGGCGAGGACGGCGTAAGGCAGGTCGTCGCCGACGCGCAGTTCGGGGGCCTCGGAACCAGGGGCGATCGCGACCACCATGGAGGATTCGTCGGACTTGATGACCTGGACGACGAAGTTCTTGCCGGCCTTGGTCAGCTGGAGACGGGTGTTCGGGTCGCGCTTCTCGATGGCCGAGAGCTGCAAGAGGGAGAGGTCGGCGCGCACCTCTTGGATCGTGACGCGGTTGGGGTCGACGGCGGCCACGGCGTCCTTCTCCCAGGAGAAACGGACATCATTCGAGGAGCCGGCCTTGGCGGCGGACTTGGAAGCGGATTTGCAACCGACGAAAAGGGTCGCGAGGGCGAGGAGAAGCAGGGAGCGCGGCATAGGTCGGGGGTGAAAAAAAGGCTCATTTCTCGGGGGATATGAGTCAATCCCTTAATGCTTGCGGAGGGGCGAGGGGTGGGCTTCCTCCAAGGTCCAATGAGTAAGGAAGCCGCCAGACTGATGCTCGGACTGCCCAAGGGCAGCCTCGAGGAGGCCACCCTCCAGCTGTTCGGCCGGGCCGGGTTCCCCGTGTCCAAGAGCAGCCGCTCCTACCGTCCCTCTTTCGACGATCCCGCCCTCGACGGACGCTTCATCCGCGCCCAGGAAGTGGCCCGCTATGTCGAGCATGGCTTCTTCGATTGCGGCCTGACCGGCCAGGACTGGGTCCAGGAAAACAACGCCGACGTCGTCCAGGTCTGCGAACTGATCTACAGCCGCGCCTCGGCCCAGAAGTCCCGCTGGGTCCTCTGCGTCCCCGAAGCCTCCCCCGTCCAGACCGCCAAGGACCTCGCCGGCAAGCGCGTCGCCACCGAGCTCGTCGAGACCACCCGCCGCTGGTTCAAGGCGCAGGGAGTCGAGTGCGAGGTCGAATTCTCGTGGGGCGCCACCGAGGTGAAAGTGCCTGAACTCGCCGACGCCATCGTCGACATCACCGAGACCGGCTCCTCCATCAAGGCCAACAAGCTGCGCATCGTCGCCCAGCTGATGGAGACCACGACCGTCCTCGTCGCGAACAAGGCCGCCTGGGCCGATCCCGCCAAGCGCGCCAAGATCGAACAGATCGTGCTCATGCTGCAGGGCGCCCTCGCCGCGCAGCACATGGTCGGCCTCAAGTTCAACCTCCCGAAGACCAAGCTCGACCAGGTCGCCGCCGCCCTGCCCGCCCTGCGCAATCCGACCGTCTCGCCGCTGAGCAACCCGGAGTGGATCGCCGTCGAGACGATCATCGACGCGCGACAGGCCCGCGAGTTCATCCCGACCCTCAAGGCCGCCGGCGCCGAGGGCATCGTGGAATACCCTATCAACAAGCTCGTCTACTGACGACCCGTCATGGCTGACTCCGTCCGCGTCGGTCTCATCCAGCTCACCGCCGAGGACACGCCCGCGGCGAACGTGCGCAAGACCCTGCCCCGCATCGAAGAAGCGGCGGCCAAGGGCGCGAAGATCATCGGCCTGCAGGAGATGTTCACGACGAAGTATTTCTGCGTCAGCCAGGACCCGAAGCATTTCGACCTCGCGGAGCCGATCGAGACCGGCCCGTCCGTGACCGAGCTCGCCAAGGCCGCCAAGCGCCTCGGCGTCGTCATCGTCGCCCCGCTCTTCGAAGCGCGCGGGAGCGAAGTCTACCACAACACCGCGGCCGTCATCGACGCCGACGGCACCGTGCTCGGCAAGTATCGCAAGATGCACATCCCGCAGGATCCGGGTTTCGAGGAGAAGTTCTACTTCACCCCCGGCGACCTCGGTTTCCGCACCTGGAAGACCGCGCACGGCGACCTCGGCGTGCTCATCTGCTGGGACCAAGGGTACCCGGAAGCCGCGCGCCTCACCGCGCTCGGCGGCGCGCAGATCCTCTTCTACCCGACCGCGATCGGCTGGCTGCCCGAAGAGAAGGCCTCCCTCGGCAAGGCCCAGCACAACGCCTGGGAGACCGTCCAGCGCGGCCACGGCGTCGCCAACGGCTGCTACGTCGCCGCGACCAACCGCGTCGGCACCGAAGGCCGCACCCAGTTCTGGGGCCAGAGCTTCGTCTCCGATCCGTACGGCGAGATCGTCGCCCGCGCCTCGGCCGAGCAGGAGGAAGTGCTCCTCGCCGACTGCGACCTCGCGAAGCAGCGCGAATTCCGGCGCATCTGGCCGTTCTTCCGCGACCGCCGGATCGACGCCTACGGCGACCTGACGCGCCGGCTGCGCGACTGACCTTCCGCATGTCCACGCCACGCTCCCTCGGTTTCCGCATGCCTGCGGAATGGGAACCCCAGTCCGCCACGTGGCTCTCGTGGCCGTCGAACCCCGCGCTCTGGCCCGGGCACTACGACCTCATCCCCGCGAAGTTCGCGGAGTTCGCCGCCGCGATCAGCCGCTTCCAGCCGGTGAAGATCAACGCCGCCGGCCAGCTGCGCGCCGAAGCCGAACGCGAGCTCAAGGCCGCCAAGGCGGACCTCTCCGTCATCGAACTGACCGACATCGCCACCGACGACGTCTGGTGCCGCGACCACGGACCGATCTTCGTCAAGAACGACCGGACCAAGGAACTCGCGCTCACCGACTGGGAGTTCCACGGCTGGGGGGGCAAGTTCGAGGCCTCGCTCGACAACCAGGTCCCCGGCAAGGTCGCCGCCAGGCTCGGCGTGCAAAAATTCAGCTATCCGTTCGAACTCGAAGGCGGCGGCATCGAAGTCTCCGGCGACGGCCTGCTCCTCACCACCGAGGCCGTGCAGAACAATCCGAACCGCGCCGAAGGCCGCGACGACGCCGCGTTTCACGCCGCCATCCGCGACGGCCTGGCGATCGACGAACTCCTCTGGATCGGCGAAGGCCTCGCCAACGATGATACCGACGGGCACATCGACAACCTCGCCCGGTTCATCGCGCCGCGCACGATCCTCGCCGTCAGCGAGTCGGACAAGGCTTCGCCGAACTACGCGCCGATGCAGGAGAACCTCCGCCGCCTGCGCGAGATGCGCCCGCGCGGCCAGCGCCTCGACATCGTCGAGCTCCCGCTGCCCCAGCCGATCCGCCTCGCCGGCCGCGACCTGCCGCCGAGCCACGCGAACTTCCTCATCGTGAACGACGGCGTCCTCGTGCCGCTCTACGGCCAGGACTCGGACCAGGTCGCCATGGGCGTCATCGGCGACTGCTTCCCGGGTCGGAAGATCGTCGGCCTCGACTGCCGCCTGCTGCTCATCGAAGGCGGCGCGCTGCATTGCCTCAGCCAGCAGCAGCCCGCCTAATAGAGTATAGAGTTTAGAGTATCGAGCATAGGGGTTGTAAGGGGCGGCGGTCCGTAGATTCGCCGACCCCTATACTAGACACTCCATACTCGATACTCTACTTCTTCAGCTTCGTCGCGCAGCCGCAGCCGCCGGCGCAGCCGCCTTCCTTGCGGCGGCGGGCGGCGGCGAGCCAGCGGCGCACGAGCCAGCCGACGGCCACGCCGACCACGGCTCCGACGACGACGGCTTCGAGGTTCATGCGAGGCGGCTGACGACCTGGTAGACGAGGGCCGCGACCGCCCAGGCGAGCAGGGTCATGTAGCCGAAGGAGAGGGCGGCCCAGCGCCAGCCGCCGGTCTCCTGGGCGAGCGTGGCGACCGTCGGGCCGCACTGGGAGCAGAGCGCGAAGAAGACCATCAGCGCGAGCACCGCGGCGAGCGAGAAGATCGGGCTGCCGGCGCGCGGCCCTTCCGGCCACCTGGCGTCCTGCATCGCCTTGCGCAGGGCCTGGCTGTCGGCCTCGGCGCCTTCGCCGACGGAGTAGGTGACGCCGAGCGTGGAGACGATGACCTCGCGCGCCGGGAAGCTCGCCAGCACGCCGACGGTGATCTTCCAGTCGAAGCCGAGCGGATCGAAGGCCGGCTGCACCGCCTTGCCGAAACGGCCCATGTAGGACTGCTCCACGTAGGCGGCCTGGATCCGCGCCCTGAGCGCATCGGCGGACAACGTCGGGCTGGCGGCCCGGACGCGCTCGGCGACCGCGGCGTCGCGCGGGAAATAGGACAGCGCCCAGACGACGATGGTGATGGCGAAGATCACCGTGCCGGCCTTGGAGACGAACTCCGCGGCGTTCTGCCACATGCGCCAGAGCACGTCGCGGGGCTTGGGCAGCTGGTAGCGGGGCAGTTCGAGGACGAAAGGCTGCGGCTTCACCTTCAGCACCAGCCGCGTGAGCACGAAGGCCGTCGGCACGGCGAAAAGCAGGCCGACGCAGTGCATGGCCACCATGACCACCGATTCCCAGCCGGCCCCGTAGAGCGGGCCGATGAACGCCCCGCACATCAGCGCGTAGACCGGGAAGCGCGCCGAGCAGGACATGAAAGGCACGACGAACGCGGTCGCGAGGCGCGCCTTGGGGTCCTCGATGGTGCGGGTGGACAGCAGGCTGGGGATCGCGCAGGCGAAGCCGGAGAGCATCGGGACGAAGCTCTTGCCGTTGAGCCCGCACCAGCTGAAGAGCCGGTCCATGATGAACGCCGCCCGCGCCATGTAGCCGCTGTCCTCGAGCACGCCGAGGAACAGGAAGAGGATGAGGATCTGCGGCAGGAAGGTCAGGAAAGCGCCGACGCCGCCGACGATGCCGTCGGCGAGCAGGCTCTGCAGCATCGGGTAGGGCTCGAGGGGCGGCGCGACGAAGAGCTTCAGGGCGTCGACGCCCGACTGGATCCAGCCCATCGGGAACTTCGCGAGCCAGAAGACCGAGGCGAAGAACCCGAGCATGATGCCCACGAAGAGCACCGGGCCGAGGACGCGGTGGAGAAGCAGCCGGTCGACGGCGGCCGTGCGGCCCGCCTTGCCGAGGCCTTCGGCGACGACGCCGTCGAGCAAGGCGCGCAGATGCGCGTAATGGACGAGCGGCTCGGCCGCCATCGGGTTATATCCGGCGTTGCGGACGCGGTCGCGGGCGGAGCGCAGCACCTTGTCGCGGGCGGCGGCGGACCAGCCGAGGCGCTCGGCCGTGGACGGCGTGGCGTCGAAGAGCAATCGCTGGGCGTCGGCGGCCGAGACCGCGCGGTCGGTCCCGGCGGACGCGGCGGCGGCGACGTCGCCGAGGGCGCGCGCGATCTCCGCCGGCCAGGCCACGCGCGCGAGCTGGGTCTTCTCGGCGAGGGCGCGCGCCAGCGCGCGGCGGATTTCCGCGACGCCCTCGCCCTTCCAGGCGGAAGTCAGGACGACCGGCACGCCGCCCAGCCGCCGCGAGAGCAGGTCGGTGTCGATGCGCAGTCCCTGCTCCTTGGCGACGTCGGCCTGATTGAGGACGAGGACGACCGGCAGGCCGAGTTCGGCGACCTGCGACGCGAGGAAGAGGTTGCGCAGGAGATTGGTCGCGTCGACCACGAGCAGCACGGCGTCCGGGCGGCGGTCGCCCGCGATGTTGCCCGCGAGGGCGTCGGTCACGACCTGCTCGTCGGGCGAGGCGGCGGAGAGCGAGTAAAGACCGGGCAGATCGACGAGCTCGACCTTCTGGCCTTCGCCGAGGTCGCAGGTGCCGGACTTGCGGGCGACCGTGACGCCGGGGTAGTTGCCCACGCGCTGCCGGAGCCCGGTCAGGGCGTTGAAGAGGGTCGATTTGCCGGTGTTCGGATTACCGACCAAGGCGACCAGCAGGCCGGTGTCGGGGGCGCTCACGGCTGTCGGGGGCGCTGGATGGGACAGTCCGCGGAGACGTCGACGATGAGGTTCTCCGCCTCCGCCAGGCGGAGGCTGACGACCTGGCCGGCGAACTCGATGGCGAGCGGGTCGCCAAGCGGCGCCTTCCGGATGAGCTTCAGGACCATCCCGGGGAGCAAGCCAAGCGCCATCAGACGCTGATCCACGCCGCGCTCTGGGTTGAGCGAGGCCAGCTTGCCGAATTGGCCGGGCAGGAGTTGGGAAAGCGGAGTCACTCTAAATGAGAATGAGTCTCAAAACTAGGGTGGCCCACCCTGTTGTCAACGCCGTCCAAGGGTTTGCCGCGGATTGCATTCCCGGCTCCCCCTTCGGCGATGAGCCGCTTATAACCCCGCGATGCACGAGCTGACCCCCGACGTCGAGTCCCCGGCCCGGCATACCGAGCGGGACCACGGCGGCCTCGGCGGACACCCCCGGGGGCTCAGCATGCTTTTCTACGCCGAGATGTGGGAGCGGTTCTCCTATTATGGGATGCGGGCGCTGCTGCTCCTGTTCATGATCACCCCACTGGCGATGGGCGGCCTGGGTTTCGACCAGAAGTTCGCGGCCCAGGTCTACGGCAACTACACCATGGCGAGCTACTTGGTGTGCATCCTCGGGGGGTATCTCGCGGACAACTTCATCGGCGCCCGCCGCGCGGTGCTCATCGGCGGATTCATCATCACCGCCGGACACTACGCCCTCGCGTTCGATTCCGTGCCGACGTTCTACGCCGGCCTGATCCTGATCGCGCTCGGCACCGGCCTCCTCAAGCCGAGCATCAGCACGCTGGTCGGCGGACTCTATTCGCACGGCGACGCCCGGCGCGACGCCGGCACTGGCTGGCGCATGTCGGCCGGGCGCCGGACACGGACACGCCGCGGCCTTGGCTCGGGCTCACGCTGGTGACGTTCGGCACCGGCGCGCTCCTCGCCGTGATGATCGCGTCGGACTATGTCGCCTGGATCAACCCCGTCGTCTACGCGCTCCCTG